>JAFUXY010000346.1 GCA_017477005.1 Lachnospiraceae bacterium
ACAAGAAGCTCGACGATTTGGAAGCAGGCCACCGCAATATTGCCGTCGCCGGAGACGACAAGGAGGATCCGCTGGATTTTGTGCTTTGGAAGCCCAAAAAAGAGGGAGAGCCTTTTTGGGAATCTCCATGGTGCGACGGGAGGCCGGGCTGGCATATTGAATGTTCGTGCATGTCCAAGCGGTATCTCGGCGACCAGATCGATATTCATGCGGGCGGAGAGGATCTGATCTTTCCACACCACGAAAATGAAATTGCGCAGAGCGAGGCGGCCAACGGAAAACCGTTTTCCAACTATTGGATGCATAACGGATTCTTGAACATAGATCAGAAAAAAATGTCAAAATCTCTCGGGAATTTCTTTACGGTGCGGGAGATTTCGGAAAAATACGACCTGCAGGTATTACGATTCTTTATGCTGAGCGCGCACTACCGCAGTCCCTTGAATTTTTCGGACGATTTGATGAAGGCGGCGGAGAGCGGTCTGGAACGTATAAAGACCTGCGCCGAGAAGCTGCGGTTTGTGCAAGAAAAAGCAGCGGAAAAGGAGTGGCAGGAGGGGGAGGAAGCCCTTTGCGAAGAGGCGAACGGATTCACCCAAAAATTTGAGCAGGCTATGGAAGACGATTTCAATACGGCGGATGCGATTGCGGCGGTATTTGAATTGGTGCGTTTCATCAACAGCCATCTCGAAAATGCTTCGGCGATTTTTGCAAAGAGCTTGTATGAACGGCTTTTTTCCCATTGCGACGTGCTGGGTATTTTGATCGATGCGGAAAAGGAAATCTTGGACGAGGAGATCGAGGCCTTGATCGAGGAGCGAAATGCCGCTAGGAAAGCCAAGGATTTCGCGAGGGCGGACGCCATTCGTGATACACTATTAAGCAAGGGAATTGCCTTGAAGGATACCCGGGAAGGCGTACAATGGACGAGGGTTTGATGGCGCAGATCCGAACATCTTTCGGGATAGAGAAGGTCGATCCTATGACCTATTCTCCGTTGGCGCTGGCGTATTTGGGAGACGGGGTATTTGATCTGGTGGTTCGTACGATTATTGTGGGACGGGCCAATGCGCCGGCACATGTACTCCATGAAAAATGTAGCCAGATCGTGATGGCGTCTTCCCAGGCGAATATGTTTTCGTTGGTGCAGGACGAGCTTTCGGAGGAAGAACTGGCGGTATTCAAAAGAGGACGCAATGCAAAGCCACGTACGATTGCGAAGCACGCCAGTGCCCATGATTATCGGATCGCAACGGGCTTTGAATCGCTGATCGGGTTTTTGTACCTGACCGGACGCATGGACAGGGTGCTTTGGATCGTGAAAAAAGGATTACAGGAGCAATGAGATGAGAGACGCAGAGTCTGTATTAGAAGGAAAAAACGCCGTCGTAGAAGCGCTTCGGCGAGGGATGGCGGTAGAGAGGCTGTTTGTCCGTGAGGGAAAGCCGGATGCCGCCATCGATACAGTGATCCGGGAGGCGAAACGGCGGGAGGTTCGGATCGAATTTGTTTCAAAGACACGTTTGGATCAGTTGTCGGAAACCGGGAAGCATCAGGGAGTGCTGGCTTATACCAGTGAAGTGGGATTTGTGGCGGTGGAGGACATACTCGAGATTGCCGAAGAGAAGCAGGAAGCGCCGTTTTTGATACTTTTAGACGGCGTGACCGATCCCCACAATCTGGGAGCGATCATCCGAACCGCCAATGCGTGTGGGGCGCATGGCGTGATTACCAAAAAACACGGTTCCGTGGGACTGACCGGCACGGTGGCCAAAGCTTCTGCCGGAGCGGTGTTTCATACGCCGGTGGCCCGGGTGACAAACCTCAGCCGGACGATCGAGGATCTGAAAAAACGCGGTCTGTGGTTTGTCTGCGCGGATATGGACGCAGCTGAGCCAATGCATCGATTGAACTTGACGGGGCCGATCGGCCTTGTGATCGGAGATGAAGGAAAGGGCGTATCGGAATTGGTCAAAAAACACTGCGATCTGGTGGCGGCGATCCCTATGCGGGGAGAGATGGAGTCTTTGAATGCATCGGTGGCGGCCGGTGTGTTGGCTTATGAAATCGTACGTCAGAGACTTGAGGCCGAAAACGGATGAGCGGTCTTGGAAAAAAGGTCGCGGTGGGTATGTCGGGAGGCGTGGATTCGAGTGTCTGCGCCTATCTTTTGAAGCAGCAGGGCTA
>JAFUXY010000032.1 GCA_017477005.1 Lachnospiraceae bacterium
CCCGCAGGGGCATTCCTCTGCGATTTGTGTGTCCTATTGGACTAACTTCGTGTCGCAGGTTTTTGTGGAAATATGATTAAATCAGTGGTTTCTTAACAAGGAGACAACGTATGAAACGAATTATAGCATGGATGCTCTCGGCGACTTTGCTGCTCGCAGGCTGCGGAGGAAAGCAGGCATCCTACAAGGACGGAACCTATGAGGCGCAGAGCGAGGTCTATCAAAGCGAAGACGGTTCCGAGGAAGGAAACGGATATGGGGTGGTCAAGCTGACCATCGAAGGCGGTGCGATTACCGATTGCAGCTTTGTGACCTACGATGAGAACGGGGAGCAAAAGGGCGAGGATTACGGCAAAGAAGATGGGCGGATCGCCAACAAGGATTATTATAACAAGGCTCAAAAAGCAAATGCAGCCTGTGCAGAGTATGCCTCGATGCTCGTAGCGAATGGTTCTTTGGACGGAATCGATGCGATCAGCGGCGCAACCATCAATTACAATGAATTTGTCGAGGCGGTGAAGAGTGCGTTGAAGCAGGCACAGGAGTAGGGCGGCGTGGCAGCAAAACGAACAGTCGGAGGTGGTATGAGGATCGGAACCGCCAGACACACGATTAGTGACGGACGGGGGATTGGAACCGCCAGGCACGCAGTCAGTGATGGAGCGGGGATTGGAACCGCCAGACAAATGGCCGGAGATGGTGTGGGGATTGGATTGCTCCGACACATTTTTGTGGTGGGTGTGTCGCTCTTCCTGCTTCTGGGTATGCCCATGCTTCGAACTGGTGTCTTGCAAAGAGGGGGAGCGGGGGTGGATGCCGTCAGCAGCGCTAGCGTGATTTTGGAGCAGCCCTCCGGTGCGTATGTGGTCTTCCTGAACAAAAACCTTCATTCAAACAAAGAAAACTTAGAAGTATGGAATGAGTTTTTTTCGGGAAATGAAATCGAATTTTTATTTGAAGATCTTTCCTGCGTGGTAGCGGACTCCGATGCCGCCGGTCTCGAGCTGGCCAAGAGCTTTCAGAGCCGTCTTCCGGAAAACCAGATGCGGCTGCGGACAGAGGATGCGACACTGCTTCTGTCCAAGGCGGAGTATGGCAAATTTGATTGTATTGTTATGTCCCACGAGGCGTATGAGGCTTATGGAGCAAAATCATTGGCCAAAAAGCCATTTGTGGATCGGATTGAGTCGGAGGGATTATGAGAAAAGCGAACGCCATTCTTGCGATCTGCATTACAGTCTTGTTCTTGTTTCATCTCATAGCGGGATCGCTCAAGCTGTTTGGGCTGATGCCGGGGGGAGGGGAGTGGTTCCGCATCCTGTCCTGGCTGATGGTGGCGTTGATCTTGGTGCATGTCGCCATTGGAGTGAAGCTGTCCATCGATACAATCATAGCCTCTCGAAAAGCCGGAGTGAGCTACCTGCGGCAGAACAAATTGTTCTGGCTGCGGCGGATCAGCGGATTTGCGATGCTCCTGTTTATGGGGGCGCATATCTTCCTTTTCTCCGGGCAGAC
>JAFUXY010000347.1 GCA_017477005.1 Lachnospiraceae bacterium
AAAGCGGAACCAGTGGAGCCGGAGAAAATTCTACGCAAAGCGAGGAAGCCCCGACAGCGACCTCATCGAAAACGGAGCATACTATTACGGAAAAGACGGTTCCGATCTATTACACGAAGGCCAAAAACAAGGACGAGATTACCCTTGCCTTTTTGGACGGCTGCGAGGACGTGCCCTATGTGTCTCTCGAGACGTGGAAGGAGCAGTTGATCCGCATCTATACAGAGGGGTATCGGGATGACAACCGAAAGGATCCAGGCTACCGGCTGGATCTCTCGGTCGAAGGGGATCAGGCAGTCTATACCCGGGACAATCAATATACCCTGACCTTCGACTTTGCGAACGATACCATGGAATTTATGGATTTTGACGCTTTTTTGAAGGACTCCGGACAGGAGCAGTTGATCGACATTGCGACCCTTGACGGCCGGTCTGATGACGATTTCAATAAATACGTGAAAACAAAGGGCGGATACGACCGCTATGGGAGGGAACTTGTTCTCAATCTGGCAGATTATCATATCGATTTAGTCAAAAGCGGGGATGGCTGTTATGTGCCGCTCCAGACGATGGCGGACTTTTTGCTATCCACTCAGTACGTGAATGTGTTTTTCAATGGAGAAGCCGTTGTCATTTCAATCAACGGCGGGATGAAAAAAGAAGATAGAGAAAAGCTCTCCGGCCTGGGGAAAATCTATTATTCCGCGGAGAAAGGACAACGGAGCGAAGCGCTCGCGGAGTTTTCTTACAACGAGCTCTGCCTGGTCTTGGACTCCATGTATGGCTTGAAGGAAGTACACGGGATTGAGAATTTTGACGAATTGTTCGACGAGACAGGGCTGAAATACCGTCTTCTCGACCCGGATCCGAACACGGCGGATGCCGCCCTGTATGAGCTGATCGACAAACATTTGGACGATTTGCACAGCAGCTTCGACACCACGTCGTACCTTGCCGGATCGGAACCCTCATGGGATATGGAGAACACCGGCACTACCTATACAAGTTTTGTGGACAGCTTTCTAAAGTATCACTATGCGAGAGCTGATTACTATCCGGACGGCTGCCCGGGCTATGAAGAAGTCGGGAATACGGCCTACATTACCTTTGATTCCTTTTTGTTCCCGGAGGACGACAAGGTGGATTATTACAAAGACGACAAGCCGGATCCGGACGCAAAGGATACGGTGGGTCTGCTCCTGTATTCCTTCGACCAAATCATGCGGGAAGGCAGTCCGATCGAGAATGTAGTCATGGATCTTTCCAACAATACCGGCGGGCAGGCGACGGCGGCCGTTTACGCCATTGGGATGTTTTTGCGAGACGCTTCTGTCAGTTATGAAGATACTCTGTCCGGCGCGCGGGTGGTGAATAGCTACGTCGTAGACACGAATTTGGACGGGAAATACAACAAAAAGGATTCTCTTTTCGGAAAGGGATTGAAGCTCTATTGCCTGACTTCGCCGGTTAGCTTTTCCTGTGGCAATCTGGTACCCTCGGTGTTCAAGCACTCCGATGAAGTGACCATGATCGGCAAGACCTCCGGAGGCGGCGCCTGCACGGTGCTTCCGCTGACGACGGCCTATGGAACGGCGTTCAAAATTTCCGGGAGTTATCGTCTGAGCTTTGTGAAAAACGGCGCCTTTTATAATATCGACCAGGGCGCGGAGCCGGATTATACGATCGGCCACCCCGAGGATTTCTACAACCGGCAGTCCTTGACGGAATTTATTAATTCGATTTATTGAAGTAGGAGTATCCGTCATACCCTTCAACAACCAAAAATCCCGCAGTTTCTTTTGAGGAGCTGCGGGATTTTTGCGTTTTTTTCGCTCCAACTGTCACATGTGACAGTTACAAACCAAAAAAGTTGGGATAGAATGAAACGGATACTATGTAGTCGGGGGAGGTGGTTCCTCCAGAATCTTGAAACGTATGAAAATGCGGAAAAGAGAAAGGAAAGGTGAACGAATGAAAAAGAAAAGAGGACTCAGTATTTTGCTGATTCTGGCATTGATGTTTGGGTGCCTGATGATGCCGTCATTGGAGGGCGAGGCGGCGACGAAGATTGCGCTGTCCAGTACAAAGGTGGCGCTCTATGCAGGCGAAAGCCAGACGATTACACTGAAACAAAATGGGAAGGCCATCAAGTCCGGCGTGACGTGGAAGACTTCGAAGAAAACCGTTGCGACCGTATCCAAGGGCAAGATCATGGCCAAGGGCAAAGGGACGGCGAATATTACCGCTCGCTACAAGAACAAGAACTATGTGTGCAAGGTGACTGTGACGGCGCTGAATTTGACGCTGTCGTCCAAAACTTTGTCGATGATCGCAGGGGATACAAAGACGCTGACGCTTAAAAATAATGGAAAAAAGGTGACGGCGGCGAACGCCACATGGAAATCCTCGAAACCAGCTTTCGTCTCGGTCGCAAACGGAAAGATCACGGCGCTCAAAAAAGGAAGCGCAAAGATCACGGCAACCTTCCACAAGAAGAGCGTATCCTGTAGTGTGACCGTGGCCGCTTTGAATATTGCGCTATCGAAAAAGACGGTCAACCTGACAATCGGGCAGTCGGAGAGCATTACCCTGACCAGAAATGGAAAGAATATCACGAGCAGCGCCACCTGGAGCTCGTCCAACCCGGGCGTCGCGACAGTGGTCAATGGAAAGATCACGACGCAGATGTACACGGGTTCGGCTACGATTACGGCCAGATACAACAACACGTCGTACACTTGCGCGGTG
>JAFUXY010000348.1 GCA_017477005.1 Lachnospiraceae bacterium
ATCAGCAGTATTTCATGGTATCCAACGGGGCTCAGTTGATCCTCAAGGAAATGAAGGACAATGGCTATGCGCTTCGCGAGCTCCCAGACCATGTCGTCATACAGATTAACGACACGCATCCATCTCTGGTGATTCCAGAGCTGGTTCGGCTGCTGTTGATCGAGGGCTTCACGATGGATCAGGCCATCGATATGGTACGCCATACCTGCGCTTATACGAATCACACGATTTTGGCGGAAGCGCTGGAGAAATGGCCGATCGATTATTTGGAGGAGGTGGTGCCTCATTTGCTCCCGATCATCTACGAACTGAACAATCGGATTTTCGAAGAAACCCGGGATCCGGCGGCTGCGATCATTGACAAGGACAACCGCGTGCATATGGCGCATATGGATATCCACTATGGATTCTCGGTGAATGGGGTCGCCGAGCTGCATACCGATATTTTGAAGCAGTCGGAGCTGAATGTATTTTATCGACTGTATCCGGAAAAGTTCAACAACAAAACAAACGGCGTCACGTTCCGCAGATGGCTTTTGCATTGCAACCCGAAGCTTTCGGAGTATCTGGATCGTTTGATCGGCGAAGGCTACAAGAAAGACGCCAATGAACTTGAAAAGCTGCTTGCCTACAAGGACGATGAGACGGTGCTGGAAGCGCTTGGCGAGATAAAGCAGGAAAATAAGGCGCAGGCAGCCGCTTTTCTGGCGAAGACACAGAAGCTTTCCATCGATCCGGAATCGATCTTTGATATCCAGGTCAAACGGCTGCATGAATACAAGCGCCAGCAGATGAACGCGCTCTATGCGATCTACAAATACAAAGAGATCAAGAAGGGGCAGCTCCCGAAAACTCCGATTACACTCATCTTTGGGGCGAAGGCTGCGCCTGCCTATGTGATTGCCCAGGATATTATTCATTTGATTCTCTGTCTTGGAGAGCTGACGGCAAAAGACCCGGAGGTTGCGCCGTATTTTCGGGTGGTCATGGCAGAAAACTATAATGTGACCAAGGCAGCGAAGCTGATTCCGGCGGCGGATATATCGGAGCAGATTTCACTAGCTTCTAAGGAAGCGTCCGGCACCGGCAATATGAAGTTCATGCTCAATGGCGCTGTGACGTTGGGGACGCAGGATGGCGCCAATGTGGAGATTTCGGAGCTGGTGGGAGAGGAGAATATTTATATCTTTGGAAAGAAGCCGGATGATGTGATAGCGCTATACGAAACGAAGGGCTACGATCCCAAAGAGATCTACGAAGAAAATGCGCTCATTCATGAGCTGGTGGACTTCATTGTTTCGGAAGAGCTTTTTGCAATTGGCGATGAAGAATGCCTGAAACGTCTGCACAAAGAGTTGATTGAAAAGGACTGGTTCATGACGCTGCTTGACACAGAGGAGTATATTGATACCAAGGAGCAGGTGTATGCCGACTATGAAGACAAGGTCGCCTGGAATCGAAAATGCCTTGTCAATATAGCCCAAGCAGGCTTCTTTTCATCGGATCGCACAATTTTGCAGTACAACCGGGATATCTGGCATCTGTCTTAGGCATCGCCATTCCCGGATGCGCTCACACGGGAGGTGGTTTTTTGAAGACAGCGGCAGAGTGGAAACAGTTTTATGAAAACAAGGATTTTGAAGCGGCCTATACCTATGAAGGACGGCTGGGAGCGGAGGCTTCAAGTACGGAGACGATATTTCGTCTCTGGAGCCCGGTAGCGGAGTCGGTGGAGCTGCGTCTTTATGAGGACGGAGCCGCCAATACGCCATACTCCGTGCTGCCTATGGAGAGGCAAAAAAAGGGCGTATGGCAGGCGAAGGTCGATGGCAATCTACATGGGACGTATTACGATTTCAATGTAATCATAGAGGGGCAGGGCGTTCGGACGGCGGATCCCTATGCCTATGGCTGCGGCGCCAATGGGAGCCGGAGCATGGTGGTGGATCATGCCAAAGCGTCGCCCATTGGCTGGGACAAGGACAGCGCGCCCGAAAGGCCGCCGGAGGACGTGATCTATGAGCTGCACATCAAGGATTTTTCATGGGATAAAAATGGAGGCTTTGTTCCGGAGCACAGAGGAAAATATCTGGCCTTCACCGATGAAAACACGACACTTCACAGCGATGGTATGCATCGGACCGGGTTGGCTTATTTGAAGGAACTGGGGATCACTCATGTGGAGTGGATGCCAGTATTTGATTTTGCGAGCATCGATGAAACCGGTGACGACGAACAGTATAATTGGGGCTACGATCCGCAGAATTATTTTGTGCCGGAGGGTTCCTATGCGACCGATTCCCGTCGGGGAGAGACGCGGATACTGGAGCTGAAGGAAGCGGTTCTGGCCTTGCATAAAGCAGGGCTTCGCGTTGTCATGGATGTGGTGTTTAATCATTCGTTTTCGCTGGACAACAGCCTGCAGAAAACCTGTCCATGGTATTATTACAGGCAGTATGAGGATGGCCGTTTGTCAAACGGAACCGGCTGCGGAAACGATTTGGCAAGTGAACGGTCGATGTGCCGGAGGTTGATCCTCGACTGTGTGCTGTACTGGGCGAAGGAATACCATATGGACGGTTTTCGCTTCGACCTGATGGGATTGCTTGACATAGAATTGATGAATGAAATCCGAAGAAGGCTTGACGATCTGTATGGGGTCGGCGAGAAGCTGATGCTCGGCGAACCATGGTCAGCGGGACAGACGGCGATTGAGGGGCATCCTTTGCTGGCGGTCAAGTCGAATTTTGACAAGATAGATCCGAATATCGCCTATTTTTCAGACGATATAAGGGACAATATAAAGGGCTCTATTTTTCACCCAAGGGAGGCCGGTTTTGCCAACGGTGGAAAGGGAAGGGAAGAGGCCATCGTAGAGGCGTTTGGTGCCTACGGCCTTTTTGCCTCGCAGATTGTCAGCTATGTGTCCTGCCATGACAATCAGACCTTGTGGGACAAGCTGATTGAAACGACGGAGGATGAAACGCTCCGCCGTAAAGAATATGCGCTGGCGGTCGCTGTTTATCTGACTGCGCCGGGACATCTGTTCTTTCTGGCCGGGGAGGAATTTTTGCGTACGAAGGACGGGTATTCCAACACCTACAATGCGCCGGCCTATC
>JAFUXY010000349.1 GCA_017477005.1 Lachnospiraceae bacterium
CTTGCCGTCTTTTCAATTGAAACGGACAATCGACAGTGGGTCGACAGTTCCGAAGAGCTTTCTGTAGAAATCACTGCCGCGCAGATCAAGGAATGGTTTCAAAACACGGATACGGTTTCCCTGTGGCTGCGAGCCAAGGATCCCGGCACCGGACGATGGGTATATTTAGACGGTGCCGAAGATATAGAGGGCGGCGTCAGGATCGGAGGGCTTTCGCGTTGAAAAATCCGATGCGGTCCACATCTTTTCATCCCTGGCACGCAGCTATGCGGCAAGCGCATGGCTCGTGACTGGATCATCACAGTTCTTCACACATATATTCAATGCCGTCCGCCAACACGGCCGGATCATCCTCGATAAGAAGCACATCTTCCTCCCATTCCAGGCGGCGATGCAGCAGAGGCGTGTCGAAGGCGATGATCGGCTTTGCAAAATGGATCGCAGCCTCCAAATGGGGATCCGTATCTCGTGGGCAGAGTCGGGCAGGATCGGTCTCTGAAAAGGAAAGAAGCTTTCTCCGCTCCAAGGGGTGCTCAGAGGCCAGATAGAGATCACACTGCGCTATAAAAGGGTAGGGATTGGGAGGCGGCGGATAGGAAACCACACAGCGTTCCAAGCCCATGATGCGTACCAGACTGCGGACGAAAAGGCTGCTATTTAGCAGATAAAGGCGGAAATAAAATCCTCTTTTGTTCAAGATCCATGCTCCTTGGAGGAGGGACAGTTCGTTTCCGTCCAGGGTGGGCGTGATTGTCGCCAGCAATCGAAGCCCTTCGAAGTCGGTATCCGCAAACCCGCCGCGTCTGCGGGAGAGGCGCTCCATGCGCGAATGCTCGAGATCGTTCGGCAGCGTGAATACTCGCCCGCCAAGGGTCGGATAGAGATGCAAAAAGGCCGCCTTCACCGATCTTCGTTGCGCGAAGATGCGTTCGAATACGCCCATATCCTTCAAGGGGATCGGGTTTGGGAAAGAGCCGTTGAAGCCTTTTGAAATCCCGCGAAGGAGATGGGGGCTATCGCTTCCATTCAAGACAGAGCGAGGCGATTCGTCTGGAAACAGGTACAAAGTCGCCTGTGCCGCGTCCAGGCACTCGGCCGCATAAGAGATCAGTGAAAAATCGGAAACCTCTGAAAAAACAGCTGCTTCGTCATAATGCTCTGAAATAGATTGCACAAGCCGCACCGCCTGCGGGAGCTTGTGGACGTATTCGCCGCATAACGATAGAAGGAACAAGTCGATTTTGTATTCGCTGTGAATGAGCCGATACAGCCGCTCCATCAGGGCGGTGGAGGTTTCCCGGCGGATCAGGTTTCTGGAAATAAATAGAATTCGTTTCATAATCGGTCGAAAAGCAATGAAAGAGAGAGGGCCGCTACCTTTGCAGACCTCCCTTAATCGTCTTGGAAAGTATTTTTCTTCATTGGATTTCTCCTTCCTTTCACTATATATATCGGCCTCGTTCCGCAAAATTTTAGCGAAAATGAATGATTTATCTGATTTTTATGTGCTGATTTTATGCCTATTATTTCTATCTTTTTGCCAAAGTCTTGTTTTCGAAGAGGGGGTAAGGGTAATATGGTAGCGTTGCTACTATTGTTTTAGGAAGGAGAGGTACATGAAGGAAAGCTGGAACTGGAAAAGTTCCTGGCCTTGTTTATGGCGGTGGGAATGGTGC
>JAFUXY010000350.1 GCA_017477005.1 Lachnospiraceae bacterium
CCGGCCACATCAAAGAGCGGTATCGGCGCTGCTCTGGGGTTTATTTTTGCAGATGGCGACGTTGCCGCTGGTGGCGTATTACTATTATTCTGTTTCTGTCTACGGTGTTTTGCTGAACATCCTCTTGCTTCCGTTTCTGGGCGTTCTGCTTTCGCTGGGACTGATCGGGGGATTTTTGGGCTGCGTGTGGCTGCCTGTTGGAGCTTGTCTGCTGAATCCCTGTCACTATATTTTCTATTATTATGAAAAGATGGCTTCATTTTTTGTTTCCCTTCCCGGTGCAGAGTGGATTATCGGGAAACCGCATATTTTTCAAATAATGATTTATTATACGGGACTCTTCCTTGTAGTCTTGCGATTGGAGCAGTGGGGACTGGAGGAATACGAGAAGCACCAATTGGCGATCGAACGGGTTTCGGGACGGTTCTTGCACCAAAGTCAATCGTTTGGCGAGGGGCGGATGAGGGTCTTTGTTTCTTTGGCATGTGTGATTCTTCTTTTTGGACTGCAGTGGCGGCCGATTCAGGAGTTTGAGGTGGTCATGCTTTCGGTCGGGCAGGGGGATGGCCTCTTTGTGGATAGCGGGATGGGAAAGCGGTTTTTGATAGACGGAGGTTCGACGAGCACGACGGAATTGGGGAAGTATACCCTGCTTCCTTTCTTGAAGAGCCGGGGAATCGCTTCGATCGACATATGGTTTCTGACGCATATGGACGAGGATCATATATCGGGGTTTATAGACCTGGCTGCGGGGGGATATCCAATCAAAACCCTGGTGCTGGCAAGGGCGGTAGAGCAGACCGGAAAATACGATCAGATTTTGGAACTGTGCCGCAGGAGGCATATTACCGTTAGATATATGACGACAAAGGATCGGATTGCGGTGCAGGGAGGATTGGTTCAAAAAAAGGAGGTGTCGTTTGAATGCCTTGGGCCGGATTGGCCGTCTTTATTTTCGGGAGCGAACGAAAATTCACTGGTACTTGGCCTGCGCTATCAGGGGTTTGAAGCGATTTTCACCGGAGATATTGGTACAGAACAAGAGGATGCCATGCTTGCCGAGAAGAGACTGTCGGAATTTGCACGGGACGGCAGAGTGGAATTGTTGAAGGCAGCGCACCATGGGAGCAACGGCTCCAACGGGACTGAGTGGCTTTCAGTCGTGGATCCAGTGCTCATCGTGATCTCCGCCGGGAAGAACAATCGTTATCATCACCCCGGGAAGGAAGCGGTGGAACGAATGGATGGATTGAAATTAAAACATCTTTGTACAATTGAATGCGGACAGATCAGCGTGAGGTGGAAGGATGGAAAGATGTGGGTGGAGAGGTATAAGGCCGAAAAGAAATGATTGTGGTAGTTTTGGAAGGAGTGTATTAATGAAACGATGAGGCGGAGTGAGCAAGATTTGCGTTTACGGGGGCGTGGCAATGTGGTATAATTCGAAAGAACGTATTTCAATGTAGAAATTCACGTTTAAGCAGCGTCATTGGGGATAGAAAGGGGGATTTGTTATGTATGATTTTATTACGATTGAGCGGCGGTATGCATGCGGGGGGCAGCAGATCGCTACGAAGCTTTCCCAAAAGTTGAATTATCGTCTGTACGACCACAATATGGTGGTGGAGACCTGCGAGCGGTTGGATCTGCCCTACAATATGATCGTAGGGATGGACGAGCAGGCTCCTGTGAATACGCTTTTCAATCTGCCCGGAGAGAAGTACCTTCCTTTGGAAGAGAAGATCTTCAATACAGAGGTCGAGATCATACAAGAAGCCGCCAAGGAGCCGGGAGCTATATTTGTGGGGCGGTGCGCTGGCGAGGTTCTGAAGGACAAAAAATGCCTGAGGGTATTTATTACCGCTTCGAAGGAGTTTCGTAGGGAGCGCGCGATCAAGGTCGAGAAGATTGCCCGGGAAAATGCGGAAAAGACGATGCAGAAGTTCGATCAAAGGCGTGAGAAATATTTCACAGCGCATTCGAGCGCTCGATGGGGTGTGCCGGAAAACTTCAATCTTGTGTTGAATTCGGAACTGCTTGGCGTGGACGCCTGTGTAGACATCCTTGTCACGGCCTGCAAAAGCATTTGACAATCTTTTTCGTTTTTTTATTTGCTATACATTTGCTATATTTTGTGAGATGTGATACAATACCGTTTACTGTTTTTGGGGAAGAAGACATCCGTGAAAGCGAGAAGGAGCGAAGAATTCAGTGGTTAATTTCATAGACAAAAACAAAAAAATACTGGCAGTAGGGATTATCTGTATTATTCTGGCGATTCTATTTGCGGTCAGCAATATGCCCGCGGAAGAAGAAAAATCGACCTCCGGAGTGTATCAGGAATTTGAGAAGCAGACCGACAACAAGGAACTGAAGTCTCTGTTGAAGAAGTACTATGAGAGCTATGCGGCCGGTGATGTGAAAGCACTGAAAAAGGTGGCTTATCCGATTTCTGACAGGGAGAAGAGCTACATCAATCTGATCTCGCAGTATGTGAAGTCCTATGATATAGAAGAGATATATTCAAAGCCGGGCAATGAAGAAGATGATCTTTTGCTTTCCGTGGAGGTGGGTATCCATTATAAAAAGCTGAAGACGGTGGCGCCGGGTCTGGATTTCTTCTATGTGAGAAAAAACGACAAAGACAAATATTATATCGACAATTTATATAGCACATTCAACACTCAAAATGGCGATTTGGATGTGGATCCTACGATCAATTCAATGATTGCGGCCTATGAGCAGCAGAGCGATGTGGTGGATCTGCAGACGGATGTGTCCCAGCGGTTCAACGAGATTACATTGAAAAACAAGGATTTCAATGTGTATTTCACGAAG
Organism: Lachnospiraceae bacterium; assembly: GCA_017477005.1. Lineage (GTDB taxonomy): Bacteria > Bacillota > Clostridia > Lachnospirales > Lachnospiraceae > RGIG4930. The sequence continues at coordinate 2,839 of JAFUXY010000350.1, forward strand.
ACGCTGCCGGAGGCAGTGACGGACTGGGCGGCGGATTACAAGAAGAAGGAAAAGAAGGAATCCGCCAAAAAGAAGAAGGACAAACAGACAGAGACCGCCAAGGCGGACAAGAAGGACAAATCTGACTCAGAGGATGCGGACGAAGAGGACGAAGCGGATTCCAAGGACAAGGAGGATGAGAAGGAATCAAAAGACGACGCATCCAAAGAAAAGGAAGATACGAAAGAAGAAGATTCAAAGGAAGATACAAAGAAAGCAGATACGAAGAAGGAGTCCTCCCAAAAAGCCGAAAAGTCTCAGAAGTCGGAGCCGGAGACTGTGTACGCTACGTCGAATATCAACGTGCGGACAAAGCCTTCGACTTCCGCACGGGTGATCGCGCAGGCAGAGGCAGGGACGAAATTGCTGCGGTATGCGAAGAAAAACGGTTGGAGCAAGATTCGTTACAATGGCGAGAAGAGATGGGTTAAATCAGAATTTTTGACATCGAAGAATCCGGCAGACGAGAAGAGCGAGAGCAGCAAAAAGAAGAGCACAGACAGCAGCAAGAAAACAAGCAAGACGAAGGATACAGATAGTTCGAAAAAGAAGAGCAAGACGGAGACCAGCAAAAAGTCAAGCGAGTCAGAGGAAACCACCAAGAAGAGCACCGAGAAGACAAAGCAATCCACGGATGAATCGAGTTCGAAGAAGAAATCGGAAAAGCAAAGCACCAAGAAATCAAGTTCGACCAAAAAGAAGAAATCCGGTGTCTCTGATGGGCAGGTCGTGAAGATGTCTACGGCGGTGAATATTCGCAGCAAACGCAGCACGGATTCGAGGATTTTGGCGGCTGTACACGATGGGGATCTTGTGAGAGTGGTGAAGAGCTTCGACGACGGCTGGACAAAGGTGCGTTTTGAAGGAAAGGTTGGCTTTATGCGGACGGAATTTTTGACCGGACAGTGATCTTTCGATAGTGTTGATTTCAATTTGTTTACATCAAAAACGGGGCAAAATAGTGCCCCGTTTTTTTCTAAAAGTATTTCTATTACAGGAGAAGCCAATGGAGGAAATCGAGGGAATCCGATTAAATAAATATTTGTCCGGCATGGGTGTCTGCTCCCGGCGAGAGGCGGACCGAATGATGGCGGAGGGACGTATTCGGATAGATGGAGAGACGGTCGGCCCGGGAGCGCGTATTTTCCTGGGGCAGCAGGTGGAGCTGGATGGAAACGTCCTTCAAACCAAAGATGCGGAACCGGGGAGGGTATTGCTGCTCTGCAACAAGCCTATGGGGATTGTCTGTACGACAGACCGGCGCGAGAAGGACAATATTATAGACTTTATTCATTATCCGGAACGGATTTACCCGATCGGTCGGCTGGACAAGGACTCCCATGGGTTGATCCTTTTGACAAATGTGGGTTATCTGCACAATGAGATCACGCGGGCGGCCGGAGGGCATGAAAAGGAATATCTGGTCCGGGTAGATCGGAGGATTACGGCGGACTTTGTGCGTCGGATGAGCAGCGGCGTGTATCTGTCGGAGCTTTCCTGCATGACGGCACCTGCCAAGGTGAAAAAGCTTTCGGAGCGGACGTTTTCGATCGTGTTGACGCAGGGAAAAAACCGGCAGATTCGAAGAATGTGCCGGGAATGTTCTTATGGAGTGGTGGACTTGGAGCGGATTCGGGTCATGCACTTTACCTTGGAGGGGCTTTCTGAGGGAGAGTTCCGCGCGGCGACGGAAGAAGAGTGGAAGCTATTGGACGCAAAAATAGGCAGAGCATGAGAACGGTAAGGAGCTGGTCTGGAATGGAAGAAATGCGGGGACGGTTCCTAAGAACTGGCTTTTTTTGGGAGGCGGGGAAATGACATTTGAAGAATACGATGCGTTGAAGCAGACGATCGATTACCATATGAATCTGTATTACAACGAGGATGCACCGGAGATAACGGATTTTGAATACGACGCGATGATGCGGCAGCTCAAAGAGGCAGAACAACTGCACCCGGAATGGATTACCCCGGATTCACCGTCGCAGAAGGTTGGGGGCACGGTCAAAC
>JAFUXY010000351.1 GCA_017477005.1 Lachnospiraceae bacterium
CGTTCGATTGTTTGTTTGATTTCTTGTTTGCTAATTTTTTTCTCTCAATAGTTGTATTAATTACATCTGAATTACAGATATTCTCAGTTTTAGCACAGATATTCTTCTCATTACGATATTTGCAATCGTTTCTGTTACAACCATATTTGCAATGCTCTTTTATATTCCCCAAATATTTCATATCAAACAGACTCCAATATTCCCTTAGTCAATTGATCTATCTTTCTCACAGCGTCAATCTGCTCATGTTCTGATATATGCCTATACACACGCTGTACCATTTCCCTATCTTTCTGGCCTAATAGAGAAGCTACCACTCCTTCATCCACTCCCATCCTACACATTAAAGAACAGAACGTGTGCCTAAGTACGTGCAATCCAGAGTTCTGTACCGACATTTTAGACTTCTTTTGGATAGAGTTCAAGCATTTTCTCAGATTTCTTTCTTCAACCAAAGCTCCAGTCTTTGATGCTGCAATAAAGTCTGTCGGATTTGTATATTTTCCTTTGCGATAGATTTCTGTCAATACACTGCAAGCAGTCTGTGTTAAAAATACCCTCCTGACGTTGTTTTTCTTTGTATTTGTAAAGATGTCTATATACACTTTCTTTTCATCTGTAGATTTTTCCCAATCCACAATCCTAGCGTGTGTTTCCTTTACCAATACACACTTGTTTTCAAAATCGACATTTTCCCATTTCAACGCAAGCATTTCGTTTACGCGCATTCCTGTATAGCATAGGAATACGAGCAATCTGCCGAGCGGATAAACAGGATAGCCATTTGTTGTTGTCCTTAATGCTTCGTCTAGGAAGATTTGCAAGTCTGTTTCGTTGAAATATTCAATCTCCTTTTCTTGAACATTCATAGTCGATTTCGTAGGTTTTTTAACCAAAAGCATGGGATTGTCATACGGGCTTCTGGCGAATCGGTGCTTGAAAAACTGGTCTAAGACTTCATAAGTTTTTTTCACCACGGAATTGGAGTAGGGTTTTTGTATGAGATCGTTGATATGTTCCTGCAAGGTTCTTTCGTCTACTGCCTGCAATTGCAAGTGAGCGATAGGGTAATTCAATATTTGGTTCTTGATAGTGCTGTTCTCTCTGTCATAGGTCGAGTTTCTGATAGACAGTCCTGGCTTTTTGAATGTCTGATGCCATTCTGATATTGCCTCACCGAAAGAAATCAGACCTAAATCTACTTCCTTGCTCCGGCTGAGTACCTTCTTCTCCTTTTCTCGCATCTTCTCCATAGCGATTTTGGGAGTGTCGGCATAGACGAAAATTTTTTTGTCGTTGATAATCTTCGAGTACATTATTTTTTGCCTTGACTCTATCCATGACATTGAACCTTCGCCGTATGGTAGCTTGGGAATTTTGGGAATTTTTGCCGCTTTTTCTTTCATCCCGTCCTCCTTCCTTCTGGTTTGCTTGTGGTAGAATCACAGCATGGAGGCGAGGAAAATGCAAAAAATTTTTGACAACACTTCGAAACCTGTTTGACAACACTTTTGACAGCACTCTTATTAACACTAAAAGCGACTAGACGTGATTATCAGACAATTCAGACAATTTGAAAGGCGTTTTTTAGGCCGTTTTTGGGCATAGAAAAACCCCATAAACGGCTTAAAATAGCGGTTTCTGGGGTTTTTCATTCGAATTAACGGAGCAGGGGCGACAGGATTCGAACCCACGACATTCGGTTTTGGAGACCGACGTTCTACCAACTGAACTACGCCCCTGTGTGGCAAAAACAACACAAATGTTATAATACCATCTTTTAGGTTCTTTGTCAAGTCCCAAATTTCATCTAATCTGCCTCGACCTTGCAGCCAATCTTTCACATACGGTCTTTTATTACCGCTGCTATGCGATCAACTCAATACCAATATCGACATTCACGAGCTTTTTGATATGTGACAAGGCCTCTCTCTCAAACAAGCCCCGCTTGTAATAGCCGATCGACACTGTCAGATCTGAGTACACCGCCAATTTTCCTTCGCCGGTATCCCCATTCAACCCACTGTTGATGTCTACGCTTATCACATAGGCACCTGCCTCGTTTATAGCGGCAATGGCCTCTCTAGCCGCTCCCCTGACTTCTCCATGAAAACCTGTTCCGAAAATGCAGTCCACGACAATATCATACTCTTTGAAATGGGTTTCTTCATCAAATGTTTTTTTCTGAATCCCCATCTCCATCGCCTGATGGCAATAATACTTTCCATCCTCAGACAGCTTGTCAGATACCGCAAAAACATCCACTGCCATGCCATTTTTTCGCAATATCACAGACAGTGCATAGCCATCTCCGCCGTTGTTTCCTCCACCACATACGATAGCAATTCTTTTGTTTTTCCATCCATCATAGGAAGCATATACGCCGGATGCAGCACGGTACATAAGCTCTCTCCCGGAGGTAATATTTTCTATGGTATAGGCATCGGATTGCCGCATCCGATCCACCGATATGGCAAGCCGCTTCAGCGTTTCCACGTCCTTTTGGCCGTTGAAATACTTCTCCAAAACCTTCCCAAATACCTCTGTGTCTGCTGCGATTTCAGAAAATAGCGTCATAGAAGAACACAGCTTCAGATCATCAGGATACCCCATGACAATTCCCGCATCATTCTCCTTCAATGTGAGAAGCACGCCGGATATTTCCAGCAGTCTTTCTCGCAAAATCGGGTTCGCATAATACGCCTTCGCCTCTGCGTAACCATCTATCCCGTAGTACTCAGAGGTTGATGAAAATCCAAGACCTTTTATCTGCGGAAAAATATACCATATCCAATGGCTCCTTTTGCGCCCGGATCGGATTTCCGACAACGCCACATCATAGTCTTTTTCCTGTGCTTTTATAAATCGTTCTAAATTCATCGCCATTAAGCCTCCGCTTGAACAATAGGTTCAAAAGCCTGCCTACAAAGAACAATCCCACTTAAATCAGCATTTCCTTAAAATCTCACGCATTTACTGCAGACAGTTTGTCTTCGATAGCTTCTACAATAAAACTGTTGAGACTCTGGTTATGAGTCATTGCATAAATCGCAGCTCTCCGATGTTGCTCCTGGCTCTTAAAGTGCATATTCGTTCTCCCCTTAAATGCAATTTCCGGAATATCCCCGTTTGCATCACAGCATTCAAGATAGGAATCCACTGCATCATGGAAGTCTGTTATTAGTTCATTTACATTCGTTCCTTCATAAGAAATAAGAGATCGAATCCCCTGAACTTTACCATAAAAAACACCATCTGCCTCAGAAAACTCTACACTGCCGATATAGTCCTTGTATTTTATGATGTTATTCATATCAACCCCTCCTCCTTGAGATGCACCAACAGACTTTTACTTTGATATTCTTTTAGTTCCTTCTGGGGATGCGGTTTGTGTATAGCAAACTTCCTCTTTGACGAAATTATAGCATGTGAAAGAATAAACAACAACTATTTTTAGCTCAAGAGTCAGCTCAAAACCTGCTTCGAGAGGCAAACCTTTCAGGGCTTTTCTCCCCCAAGCACTATTGAAAAAACCTTCTTTCTATGCTATAATATTCCAAAATGTTGAACAGAAAACATTTTTTCTTTCTAAAATGTTGATGTGTCAACATTTTTCCTTTCCAAAATGTTGATACTCTACTCAAAATGAAAGGATAGACCAAGCCATGCTCAAACGAAAAGCTGTAGAATCCTTAGAGAACTGGGTACATCACAAAAACAAAAAATGTCTCATCGTTCAAGGCGCAAGGCAGATTGGAAAAACGTATGCCATTGAGCATTTTGCCGAAGCACATTATGCCGAAATGGTCGAGATAAACTTCAAAGAAACTCCCTCGGCCGCTGAAATATTTTCCGGAGATCTCGACGTGGACACGATGGTCATGGCGCTTCGTTTTCGCTTTCCGGAAAAAAGAATCTCGCCGGATCGAACGCTCATTTTCCTGGACGAAATACAGGAGTGCGAGGAAGCCATTACCTCTCTCAAATTTTGGGCCATCGACAACAGATACGATGTCATCGCATCCGGATCGCTGCTCGGCATCGATTATAAAAGAGCCTCCTCCTATCCCGTTGGTTATGTGGATTATCTGAACATGCATGGACTGGACTTCGAGGAATTTCTCTGGAGTATGGGCATGGCTCCCGAAATGATCGATTCGCTCCACACCTTTTTTGACGAAAAGAAGCCAATTCCGGAAGCCATACATTCCCAAATGATGCATTATTACCGTCAATTTGTTGCCATAGGCGGAATGCCCGCAGCCGTGTCGGAGTACGTTCGTTCCAAGGATTTCAGGGAGGTTGACAGGATCCAACGCGCCCTGCTCAGGGATTACCAATACGATATTGCCCACTATGCAACGGCCGATGAAAAGATCAAAGCGGAAAAATGCTATCTGTCCATCGCCAAACAGCTTCTCGACAAAGAAAACCACAAGTTTCAGTACAAAGAAATTGAGCAAGGAGGCCGCGCCCAAAAATATTTTTCCAGCATGGAGTGGCTTTTAAGAGCCGACATCATTTATATGTGCAGACTGGTTTCAAATATACGCTACGATCTCGATGATTATGCCCGAGACGACTTCTTTCGCGCGTACACCACAGACCTTTCGCTTTTGATTTCCATGAAGGATTTTTCGTTGAAACAGCATATTGTGGAAAACAGTCTTTCGGGCGATACGAAGGGCGGATTATATGAATGTGCTGTCGCCGATGCTCTATACAAAAAAGGGTATCCTCTTTACTTTTACAAAAACAACACAACAAAAAAAGAAATCGATTTCATCATCCAAAAAGACGGTCTTGTCATCCCTATTGAGGTAAAGAGCAGCAACGCCCGCGCCACCTCGCTAAACAGCATTCTAAAAAACACCCCGGAGATATCTACCGGGTACAAATTCATTGACGGAAATATCGGTACCTCCGAAAATGGCGTGACAACATTGCCGCTCTATCTGTCTATGTTTTTGTAAACAACGACAATCCTCCCGGACATCGCCATTTCTGCCCTTGTGTTGGTCCGCTATCTAATGCTATAATACTTTTACAGCTATAATACCTATACAGCTTGAATCCTACTATCCATACGAAAGGACTTTCTATGTCAAACAAAGCATCCCGGGTTTTGATCGTGGACGATATGCCGATCAACCGCATTATTTTAGCCTCTCTTTTGGCCTCAAACGGAGTCAATTCCGACCAGGTAGAGACCGGGCAGGAATGTCTCGAGTTCTGCCAGCGCAAGAAATACGACCTGATCCTTTTGGATCACCGCATGCCGGAGCTTGACGGCGTGGACACCCTGGTGCATCTGAAAAAAATCTTTGAGGAACAGGGCGAGGCTACCCCTGTGATCTGCCACACGACGGAGGACGCGCGAAACAACATCAATCTCTACAAAGCGGCTGGATTCGCCGATGTGCTGATCAAGCCCATCGATCCCAAGCAGATGTCTGAGATTTTGATGACCTATCTGCCCGAGGGACATTCCACAGGCTCTTCTGACGCTTCCGAAGAAGAGGCGCAGATTGTCGACGAGCTAGACAAGCTCCCCCTGTGGCTCAAATCCGTTCCAAAGATCGATCTGGTATCCGGCATCAAGCATTGCGAAACGGCGGAGGATTATTTGGACACGCTCTTCGTCTTTGCCTCTTCGATTGAAACCAAATCCGCAGAGATCGAGAGCTTCTTCAAAAAGCAAAATCTGACGATGTACACGCTGCGGGTACACTCCTTGAAAAGCATCGCCCGGCTTGTCGGCGCCACACAGCTTGCGGACGACGCGGCTGCGATGGAAACGGCTGGCAAGACCGATGATTACCAGAAAATATACCAAAAAACGCCCTCCTTGTTGGCGGATTACCGCAGCATCGGACGACTGCTCGCGCCGATACTAGAGGAAGAAGACAAACCCATTCCGATCCCTCGTCCGACTGACGCAATGGCTGCCAAAAAGTCTCCGGAGAAACGCCAGATCACCCGGCGGAAGATCCTCTTCATCGAAGGTACACAAGGCAGCATTATCAACAAGGGCATCTACAAACACTTGGAAGACGCAGATTTCTCCATTATCGGCATCGCCGACGAGCCAGATGAGATCATGCACCACCGCCTGGACGCGGATCTGCTGCTGTATTACCCCGAGGGAGACGACCTGGAGCACATCCGTGTAGTGTCCAGCCTGCTGTACGAGATCTGCCGGGACAACGGAAAGACGCTGTGCCTGATCGGCGACGCGCAGGATATCGAAACGGCCCAGTCCTCGATGGGCAGCGCTTTCGCAGCTCATACCTATCCCCGCCCCGTCAATCTGAATGCCTTTGTCAAGGATATGATCTATTTTTCCGACCGCCAGGCAGAATACCGAAGGAAAAAGAATATCGTGGTCGTTGACGACGATCCGGATTATCTTTCCATCATCCAACACTGGCTTGCAGACCGCTACAACGTCTATTGCTTCAAAAACGGCGACGACGTGCTCGCCGCGCTACTGGCAATGCGGCCGGATCTGGTGCTTTTGGATTATGAAATGCCCGATATGGACGGCTTCGATCTGATGAAGCGGATCAAGGACGATCATCGGACATACAAAATCCCCATCATCTTCCTTACCGGGAAAAACGACAGGGATCAGGTCATCCGCATCCTCGAACACAAGCCCGATGGGTATTTGCTGAAATCCTCGCAAAAGGATACGCTTCTGGACGCTATTCATCGGTTCTTTTCCGAAAGCATCCTGAAGAAAACCTCCGAGGAGCTTTGACCTTTTATCTCTTATCCAAAAACCCAGCAATCCCTTTCAGGAGCGCCGCTTTCCCCAGGGTCTTTGGCAAAAAGCCCTGGGGATTCAATTTCTCCGCCCGGCTCACATTCTCCCGATCTTCGGTACCGCTCAAAAACACCACTGGAATATCCGCGGACTCGCTGTTTTCGCGGATCCACCGCAGCGTCTCCGGCCCATCCATTCCCGGCATATAAAAATCCAACAGGATCAGATCCGGATGCTCGGTCTTCAAATGCCGCAGCGCGCCGGCACCGGAATCCGCCGTCTCGACCTTGTATCTCCTGCCCAGCCAACGGGACAACAACATCTGATAATCCTTGTCGTCGTCCACCAAAAGAATCTTCTTTTTGATACTGCTCATGCGTCTTCCCCTTTCTCTGGGCTTTCCTGCCGAAGACCATAGCTCCAAAGTCCCTGCTTCCTCGGCTTTTCGCTGCTCCTGCGCCAGCCGTTCCTTCGCCTGCTTCTGCTCGCCGACCTCCTTCAAGAGCGGCGACAGATATTCCTTCAAGCCCTTGTACAAGGAGGTAAATACGACATGCCCCGCCCGGATTGCCGCTGTATCGAGCTGGCTTCCGGCCTCTTCCAAACCTCTGGCCAGATCCGAAAGCTCATCGGCGCCCACCGAACGCGTCATGGTCTTCAACGCATGAATCTTGACCGTGTACGTGTCCCAATCTTCGATACTATAGGCTCGTTCAATCTCTTCGGCGCGCTCGTCAATCGAGGCCGCGAAAATATACAGCGCTTCCATGTACTCGTTGACGCCGCCACAGTATTTCAACCCCTGCTGCGGATGCAGCAGCCCGATCCGCAAAAGCCAGGGCGGCAGGCTCGTCTCATCCGGCTCCTCATCCACGAACTCCTCGCCCTCCGACACCTTGATCTCAG
>JAFUXY010000352.1 GCA_017477005.1 Lachnospiraceae bacterium
ATCGTATAGAAATCGATATCCTCCCGATTGAACGCATTTTCAATTTCATCCGCCTTCTCGGACAGAGTTTCAAAGAAGGTCTGTGCCGCCGACAGGAAGGACGCTTCGGAGCCGCAGTTTTTGATCCCATCGGAGAGGAAGAGCCCGTCTACCTCCGCCATTTGCTCCAACAGGGCATCTGCCTCCGATTGCTCCGATGTGTCGGCTTCTTTGGAATCGATTTCGTAAGGCTCGTCCCGTCCCCCTTCATCGGGCGGCAGCACCAGCTCAGCTGGAAGCATGGCCTGCAGCATTTCTTCCATTTTTCTGCCATCCACCGGCTTTGCCAGATAGCCGGAGAAGCCTTCGCTCAGATAATAATTTTCGCCGCTGGTGGCGGCATTGGCCGTCAGTGCCAGCGCGGGTAGGTCCGGATGAGTTTCCCGCAGCGCATGCAGGGTCTCGATTCCGTCCATTTCCGGCATCATATGATCTAATAGAACTATATCATACTCTTTTTTATCCAATTTTTCCAGACATTCTTTGCCGCTCATGGCCGTATCGATCTGGATGCGGGTGCCTTCGAGCAATCCACGGATCACGGTGAGGTTCATTTCGTTGTCGTCCACTACCAAAATTTGCGCGGAAGGCGCGACAAAGAGCGGCGCAAAGGCGTCCGATTCGTCGGCGGATTCCTGCTCGGAAAAGACGCCGATCTCCGTGGGATCCACGATTTTCTGTACGGTTTCAAAGAAGAAGGTGGAGCCTTCGCCATAGGTGCTTTCGCAGCGCAGCGTATCGCCCATCAGTTCTACGAACTGGCGGGAGATATCCAGCCCCAGTCCCGTGCCCTGGATGCCGCTGTTTCGCTTTTCCTCCAGCCGCTCAAAGGCCGAAAACAGCTTGTCCATATCCTCCGGGCGAATGCCGATGCCGGTGTCGGAAACAGAGTAATGGATCCGGCAGGTCGTATCGTTTTTTGAAACCACCTTCAGCGACAGCGTGAACGAGCCGGATTCAGTGTATTTGACCGAGTTGGTCAACAGGTTCAGCACCACCTGCTTGATCTTTCCGTCGTCTCCGTACAGCTCGGCGGGTAGCGTCGGGTCGATGTCCGTATAAAATGCCAGATCCTTTTCCTGGCTGCGCACCCGGATCATAGTGGTAATCGAGCGGAGCCATTCCGTCGTGTGGTATTCCTGTTCGACCAGGTTCATCTTGCCGGACTCGATCTTGGACAGGTCGAGGATGTCGTTGATCAGTGAGAGCAGGGATTCCGATGCGCGGCGGATCGAAACTGCGTACTCCGTCACCTTGTTGATGTAGGTTTCTTTTCGCACATAACGATCCTGCCGCAGGATCATCTGATCCATTCCCATGATCGTGTTGATCGGCGTGCGGATCTCGTGTGACATATTGGCCAGGAACCGCGATTTGGCGCTGTTTGCGCGCTCCGCCTCGTCCTTCGCGATGCGGATTTCGTCGTATTGCCGCCGGATGATTGTCGCGGAAATGATCTGGTAGACGACAAAGGCCACTGCCAGCGCACCGAAAAGGACGATCAGGATGCGGACAAGCAAAAGCTCCGTCAGCATCGGCAGCTTATAAAAAGGGAAGGTTTCTTCCCGCAGCAGCTTTCCGGTGATCGAATTCAAAATCTGGATATGCAGCGTATAATTCCCGTATTTCAAATTGGTGTACTCGAGCCCGGTCATCGCCTTCTGCCGCGCGGTCAGGCCGCCGTCGCGGGTGGGCTCGAGGAAGATCCGTACCAGAGGATTGGACAGCGAATAATTGAGTACGGCCGGTGTAATCGAGATGCGCCCTTCGCCCCGTGGGATCAGGTAGGTGCCGTTCTCGTCCATTTCCACGTCCTGGTCGTCGTAGAGGACAGATTCGAGCCGAATGTAATAATCATCCAGCGCGAGATTGTAATTATCCGGCGAGATCTCCCGCACGCCGTCGGTGCAGCAGAGCAGCAGGCTGTTGCTTTCGGGAGAGACCGTGTTCCAGGCGTTCGCGGTCAGCGAGGTCGTGAAGCCACAGGTATAATCGAGCAGCGTATAATTGTACTCCCCGTTTTCGATCAGATCGGAGAGGCGAACGATGTAGATCCCGGCGCTCGAATTGATCCAGACGGTGTCGTCCTGCGTCAAAAACGCATCGTAGTTGTTGGTGTAGGGGAAGGCGTCGAGCTTTCGGATCGTGCCTTTGCCGTCGTCGTAGTAGAGCGCGTTGCTGGTGATGTAGAGGTAATCCCCGGACTTCAATGGTACAATCCGAAGCACGACCAGGGTGGTCAGGCCGTCCTCCTCGTCGATGTGATCGTTGATACTCCCGTCCTGGATGCGGTAGATACCACCGCCGTCCGAGGCCGCCAAGATACTGCCGTCCTCACATTCTACGACAGAGAGGATCTGCGCAGAGGAAAGGCCGTCGGCCTCGCCGATGGTCTGAATGACCCGGTCTTTTTGGATCAGATTCAATCCGAGATTGGTCGCGGCGAGGATCGTGCCATCGGAAAGCTCCATACACAGCCGGAAACGACCGCCAAGGGTGTCTGCGCTCTCTTCATTGAAAGCACGGATCTTCCCAGTTGGTTCTATTTTCAACAACCCGTCGATGCCGTAGGTGCTGACCCAGACATTTCCCTTGCGGTCCTCGGAAATATGCCGGACCCGGACGTCGTTGAAGCGGTCGATGAAATCATACGGTTTTTCTTCGTAGGTTTGGCTGTCTAAAATGCGGAGCCCAGAGTCCGTGCCGATATAAAGCTCGTCTCCGTGCAGCGCGACGGCGTTCACGACCTCCCGGTGGATCCCGGCCTTCACGAATACGTCCATGAACGGGTTTTTCGAGTATTCGATGATGCCCTGCTTGTTGGAGACAAACCAGATATTCCCCTGGTAGTCCCGGATCACATCGGACACGGAGCTTTGGAAGGAGTTCTGCATCAGATAGGTAATGTGGTTGTTTTTGGTTTCAATAAAGCCCATCCCGTTTTCAGCGCAGAAGAAAAAGGCGTCGATTTCTTTGTCGTAGAGTAGTGCATTGTAATACGCCACATTTTTGGTCGAGATGGAAGCGGTAATATGCGTTTTTGCGCCGTCCCAGGTCATGCGTTCAACGATGGGCGCGGAGGTGCCGACGAGCAGGTCGTCCCCGCTGTCGCCGTCGTTGACCTCTGTGTAGTAGATTCCCGGTTCGGAGTAGGTCGTAGTTTCAACCAACTGTCCGTCCTGCACAAAAAACAGGATGCCGCTGTTGGTCACGCCGCTGATCGTGGTACCGCCCACGCAGGTCAGTGAGCGGATGCCGATAATCTCCTCCCAGTCGTCGAAGGATTCGACCCTTCCGTCGGGATAGATGGCGGAGAGGTATGTCACAGTGCCGACCAGGATCGTGCCGTTTTTGTCCTCGCAGATCGCGCGGATCGAATAGGCCGAAAGCCCTTCTTCGGGCGTATAAAAGACGATGTCCTTGGTGGAGGTATCGTAGCAGGCGATGCCGCTGTCGTTGGTCCCGATCCAGAGTCGGCCTTTCGAATCGGAAAACAGGGTCATGACATTGGAGATGCGGTCGTCGAGATCGGCGCGCTCGAACCGGTGCCCGTCGTAGCGGTACAGCCCCGAATAGGTGCCCACCCAGATATAGCCGTCCGGCGTCTGGGCTACGGTATTGATCTCCGCCGAGACCAGTCCATCGTAGCTTGAATAGTAGATCGCCTCGTATTCTGCTAGAAAATCCACGGAGGAACGAGAAGCGGCTTCCGCACGCATCAGCGGCACCAAGAGCAGGGAGGCCGCCAGGACGGCGGGCAGCAGCGCAAGTGCGCCAAGCAAACGTAGGGGAAGGGAGAAGTGGAAGCGGGAGTTTTGTGTGGTGTGTGCCATAGCGTATTCTCCTTAGAATAAAAATGCCTCACAAACGCTGGTATTCTAACGTTTGTAAGGCTATCATCGAACTGGAGCCTACGGGGCTCGAACCCATGACCTCTCGCGTGTGAGGCGAACGCTCTCCCGGCTGAGCTAAGACTCCTTGTTGACTAGAGCAGTATATCACAATATAATGAAAACGACAAGTGTTTTCTTGAAGAAAAATCAAAAAGAAACTGAGGGTGAAGGATGAGGACAAAAATTTTTGGAACCTTGGGGCCGCGCTGCCACGAGGCGGCGCTGTTGAAAAAAATGATCGAGGAGGGGATGAGCGGCGTACGCTTGAACCTTTCCCACGTCAGTCTCGAGGAGAGTAGCGAGTGGCTGGCGCAGTGGAAGGAGGCGTCCGAAGGGCGGCTGGATCTGTTGGTGGATATGCAGGGACCGGAAATGCGGATCGGCTCGTTTGAAAAGGAACTCGAATTTGACGAGGGGGATCGGGTGGACGTGCCGATGCGTCCAGAGGTCGTTTCCTTTCTAAAAGAAGGGCAGGAGGTGCTTTTGGACGATGGAAAGATCCTGGCCAGGGTGCTGCGACCCGGAGAGGTGACGAGCTTTCGGATGCAGCGATCGGGCGCGCTTTCCGGCGGAAAGAGCGTCAAGATACCGGGACTCGAGAACACGCTTCCAGCGCTGACGGCGCACGATCGAAAAAATATCCAGGATGCGAAGCGGTTTGGAGTGACCGGCGTTATGCAGCCATTTGTGCGGGGCGCCGGGGATCTGCGGGCGCTGCGGCAGGCGCTTTTGGAAGCGGACGCCGGAGACATCCGCATCTTTGCGAAGATCGAGAACAAGAGGGGTATTGCCCAGATCGAAGAAATCTTAGAGGAAGCGGATTGGATCGTGATCGCGCGGGGGGATCTTGGAAACGATATGAATCTGTGGGAGCTGCCGGGCGCGCAGCGGACGATTGCGGCGGCCTGCCGAAAAAAGCGGGTGCCGTTCATCGTGGTCACACAGATGCTTGCGAGCATGGAGCATTCTCCGGTGCCGACGAGGGCGGAGATTTCTGACATCGACCACGCCATTTTGGACGGCGCCCTTGGTGTCATGGTGACTGGAGAGACAGCGGTGGGGGATTATCCGGTAGAGGTCATGAAATACCTGAGCAAAACGGTGGCGGAGGCGGAGAGGTATTGGGAGTATGCATCGGGAAAAAGTAAAAAAATCGCCTTTTAGGTTGACGAAAAAACAAAAACTCGTTATCATTAGGGTGATTTTTCTTGGAGAGCTCCTGCCATAAAGTGGAGGGTTTAACGACTGGAGAGCTCCTGCCATAAAGTGGAGAGTTTGATTTTCAAGCGGGGAGCGTGTCTTCCCGCTTGTCTTATTAGGAGAGCAAGGATGAAATTATACAGTGTCACGGATGGTTATATCGACTACTTGAGATCGGAGCATGCTCATGTGTATTCCAACAAGGAAAACGCTAGAGTCAACACGAGAAAATACATTGGAGTAGTCGTGGAAATTGGCACATACAAATATTACGTCCCTCTCTCATCCCCGAAGGAAAAGGATTATTTCGTTGAAGACGGAACGAAGCGGATACGAAGAGACTCTTTTCTCATCTTTAGGATCATATCTCAAAAAAGGGGGAAAAGGAGCTCAGGGGAACGATACGTTTTGCAAACATGATACCCGTGCCCGAAGGGGAGTTGGAGCTTTACGACGTGGATGGAGAAGCAGACGAGAATTATCGAAATCTTGTGCAGGAAGAAATCGTATATGTCAGAAAGCATGCTGAAAAGATAAGGAAACGAGCCCGTACGGTTTACAACAAGAAAAAATCAGGCAATACGGAGAAGGTCATGGAATACTGCCTGGACTATGCGAATTTGGAACGAATGCATGATGAGTGGATGAAACTAGTTGTCAATGCTGGCGAGACGATGGATGCTCTTTTATAGTTGGTTACCGTTAGTATTTTACATAAGTATAAAAATGTGGTATCATACCCGGAATGAACGTCCGAGAGGGCGTTATCACCATTGATCATACGACAAAAAGGAGGAGAAGAATGGCAGCGCAAGTATTTACAACGCAGAATTTTGACGCAGAGGTATTGCAGTCGGCAAAGCCGGTGCTGGTGGATTTTTGGGCGACCTGGTGCGGCCCTTGCCAGATGCAGGGACCGATCGTAGAGGAGCTTTCCGAGGAGCTGACCGACGTGGTGGTAGGCAA
>JAFUXY010000353.1 GCA_017477005.1 Lachnospiraceae bacterium
TACCGGATTTCGTCAGGAGGAAGGAGCAGCCCAAAAATACAAGGACATCAAGATCCGGCGGATGTCCACGAATCGCAGTCGCGACACGATCCGGCTGTATTTGGAATTTCCAGCCCTGATTCCCAAGCGACAGATACGAAAGCTCGAATCCGCGATCAAACAAAATTACTTTTCCGCAGAAGGCGTTCGGGTGATTATTATCGAACGCTTTTCATTGTCTGAGCGATTTACGCCCGAAATCGTCTATGATTCCTACAAGGACAGTATTTTGGAAGAGCTCTCGGGGTACAGCCGGGTGCTTTTCACAATTTTCATGCGGGCCAGGATGGATTTTGATACCGAAGGACATCTGCAGGTATCCCTTGAGGACTCTGTCGTGGCGCATCGGAGAGAGCAGGAGCTTCATGATATTTTGGACAAGATTTTCTGCGAACGCTGCGGACAGGATATCCGGATAGATATTTCCTATCACAAAGAGGAGGGTTCCCGGCATCTGAGGGAATCCGGCCGGAAGGTGCAAAACACCATTGCGCAGATTTCAAGTCGCTTTGAAGAGGCCGATGGTTTTGTTGAAGAGGAAATGATGGGGGTTCCGGAAAAGCAAAGGAACGTCGAAGACAGATTAGCGCCTGCAGCAAAGGCATCCGGCAAGGAGGCTTTTCGTTCATTTGGTGTCGATGGGGCCAAAGGCGGGAAAGGCCGCAGCGCAAAGGGAAGGACAGGCATGAAAAAGCCCCGGGATCCAAACGTACTCTATGGCAGAGAGTTTGGAGGAACCCCGATGCCGATCGTGGACATCATTTCGGATATGGGCGAGGTGGTCGTCTATGGCGAGGTGATTTCGATCGAGCAGAGGGAGATCCGCGGCGGGCGCATCTTTTTTGGCTTTGTCATCACGGACGATACCGACTCCATCCGCGCGAAGCTGTTTTTGGACCCCGATGAAGCCGAAGCGCTGTCGGCGGCGTTCAAAGAAAACCCCTTTGTGCGTTTGAAGGGGGTAGCGGCCGAGGATATGCGTGACCACGATATTTCCATCGGTTCTGTCCGGGGGATTCTCCGCGCGAAGAGCTTCCGGACGGAGCGCAGCGACAGCTCCGAAGAAAAACGAGTGGAGCTGCACTGCCATACCAGTATGAGTGAGATGGACGGCATCTCCGATGTCAAAGACATCATCGCCTGCGCCCGGAAATGGGGACACAAGGCCATTGCGATTACAGATCACGGGGTGGTCTATGCCTTTCCCGAGGCGGATCATGCGGTATCGGGAGAGGATGATATCAAGGTAATCTACGGTACGGAATGCTATCTGGTGGACGATAGCAAACCGATGGCGACCAGGGCGAAGGATCAGAAGCTCACAGACTCGATCGTGGTCTTCGACCTCGAAACGACAGGCCTGAACGCCCGGAAATGTCGGATTATCGAAATCGGAGCGGTCAAATTCGAAAACGGCCAGATCACCGAACGGTTTTCGGAATTTGTCAATCCCCGTATGCCGATTCCGCTGCGGATTACGGAGTTAACGGGCATCACAAACGATATGGTGGCTGGGGCAGGGTTTATAGAGGAAATCCTTCCCCGGTTTCGAGAGTTTTGCGCAGACAGCGTGCTCGTGGCGCACAATGCAGATTTTGACTGTGGCGTGATCGAGGCGCAGTGTCGAAATCTAAAGCTGGATTGGGAATTTTCGTATCTTGATACGATTCCGATGGCGAAGGCCTTTCTGCCGCATTTGAAGCGGTTTGGACTGGAACGGGTAGCAAAGGAGCTATCGGTACCGCTTGAAAACCACCATCGGGCTGTGGACGACGCGGAATGTACGGCGCATATCTTTGAAAAGCTTTCCCAAATGGCTGCCGACCGGGGGCTTTTTACGCTGAAGGATCTCAACGAAGGCTGTGCGTGGGACGCGGAGGCGATCAAGCGGGAGAGGCCGCATCACTGCATCCTGCTTGCCAAAAACGATCTGGGGCGGATTCATCTGTATCGTCTGGTTTCGGACTCGCATCTGAACTATTTTTCGAGACGGCCGAAGATTCCCAAAAGCCTGCTTACAAAATACCGGGAGGGGCTTTTGATAGGGTCGGCCTGTTCTGAAGGAGAGCTCTATGACGCAATTTTGACGGGAAAGGACGACACGCAGATCGAGAGGCTGGTGAACTTCTATGATTATTTGGAGGTGCAGCCGGTCGGCAACAACGCCTATCTGTTGAACGACGACAAATACGGGATCGATTCCGTGGAGGATCTGCAGGAGATCAACCGTCGGATCGTGGAATTGGGCAGGCAGTACGAGAAACCGGTGGCGGCCACCTGTGACGTGCATTTTCTAAACCCGCAGGATGAGATCTATCGGCGGATCTTGCAGACGAAATCCGGTTTCAAAGACGCTGAACACCAGCCGCCGCTGTATCTGCACACTACTGAAGAAATGCTCGATGAGTTTTCGTATTTTGACGAAGCTACGGCGCGTGAGCTCGTGATCGAGGCGCCGGGACGGATCGCCGATATGTGCGAGCGGATCCATCCGACGCGGCCGGATAAATGCCCGCCAGTGATCGAAAAATCCGATGAAACTTTGCGGCAGATCTGTTATGATAAAGCGCATGAATTATACGGCGAGACGCTGCCGCCTTTGGTGGAGGAGCGTCTGGAACGGGAGCTGAATTCGATCATTGGAAACGGCTATGCGGTCATGTATATTATCGCGCAGAAGCTCGTCTGGAAATCGAACGAGGACGGCTATTTGGTGGGATCGAGGGGATCCGTCGGGTCTTCCTTCGCGGCGACGATGGCCGGGATCACCGAGGTCAATCCGCTGCCGCCGCATTACATTTGTGCTTCCTGCCATTTTGTGGATTTTGATTCGGAGGAAGTGAAGGCGTTCGCCGGACGTGCGGGCTGCGATATGCCCGATAAGGTCTGCCCGCATTGCGGAAAGCCGCTGAAAAAAGAGGGATTTGATATTCCGTTTGAAACCTTCCTTGGATTCAAAGGGAACAAGGAGCCGGATATAGACTTGAATTTCTCCGGCGATTATCAGGGAACGGCGCATCGCTATACAGAAGTAATCTTCGGAAAAGGCCAGACCTTCAAGGCTGGTACGGTCAGCGCGCTGCAGGATAAAACGGCCTTTGGCTATATCAAAAGCTATTATGAGGAAAAGGGAGAGACCAGACGAAACTGCGAGATCGAGCGGCTGGTCCGGGGCTGCGTCGGCGTGCGCCGCACCACAGGCCAGCATCCGGGCGGGATCATCGTATTGCCGAAGGGCGAGGATATTTATTCGTTCACGCCGATCCAGCATCCGGCCAACAAAGAAACCGATATCATTACCACGCATTTTGATTATCATTCGATCGATCAGAACTTGTTGAAGCTCGATATTCTAGGACACGACGATCCGACGATGATTCGAAAATTGGAGGATCTGACCGGCATATCGGCAAAGGAGATTCCTTTGGACGACAAGGCGGTCATGTCGCTCTTCAAAAACACCGAGGCGTTGGGGGTGACACCGGAGCAGCTTTGCGATGGCTGTGAAATGGGAACGCTCGGCATACCGGAATTCGGTACGGATTTTGCGATGGGCATGTTGAAGGACGCAAAGCCGACCGAGTTTTCCGACCTGGTACGGATCGCAGGACTGGCGCATGGAACAGACGTCTGGCTCGGCAACGCCAAGGATCTGATCGCCTCGGGACAGGCGACGATCTCGACGGCCATTTGTACCCGGGACGACATCATGACCTACCTGATCGGCAAGGGGATGGATTCGGAAAAGAGCTTCAAGATCATGGAGGCGGTGCGAAAAGGGATGGTCGCGAAGGGGAAATGCGACTCGTGGCCGCAGTGGAAGCAGGATATGAAGGATCACGATGTGCCGGATTGGTACATAGGCTCCTGTGAGAAGATCAAATATATGTTCCCCAAGGCACATGCGGCGGCCTATGTGATGATGGCGTGGCGGATCGCCTGGTACAAGGTCAATCAACCGCTTGCGTATTACGCCGCATACTTTTCAATCCGGACCAAGTTTGATTATGAAAAAATGGCGCAGGGAGAGGATCATTTGAATCGGGAACTCGCGCATATCCGCCAAAAAGAGGAGTCCTTGAAGGGCGAGAAAAAGAAGCTCAAGGACAGCGACAAGAGCCTCTACATGGACATGCGCAGCGTGCAGGAAATGTACGCAAGGGGGCTGTCGTTTTTGCCGCTGGATCTGTACGAATCGGATCCGAAATATTTCAAGGTCAAGGATGGAAAGCTGCTGCCGCCGCTGGTCTCCCTCGATGGAATGGGGGAAAAGAATGCGGCGCTGCTGTCGGAGGCCGCCAGAGCGAAGGCGTTCACGTCCAAAGACGATTTGAAAAACCGCGGAAAGGCTTCTCAGAAGATCGTGGAAGATCTCGACAGGCTCGGAATTGTTTCTCATCTGCCGCAGTCGGATCAGCTATCGTTTTTTGACTTTATATGAAACGAATTTGAAAAATGTGAAATAAACCATGCACACGACTTCGAAAGGTTGATAAATCGACATTAGTCGATTTCGAATTCGGCACAAGGTGCACGAATCAATTTCGTGCACTTAAAGTAAGGGAGTAAAGTATGAAGGATTTAGGAATCATCCGCAAGGAAATTGACGCAATCGATGCGCAGATCTATGAGCTGTTTTCAAAACGGTTGGATCTGGCCGGCGAAGTAGCCGCCTTCAAGATTGCGCACCAAAAACCGGTCTTTGATCCGGAGCGAGAAAAACAAA
>JAFUXY010000033.1 GCA_017477005.1 Lachnospiraceae bacterium
AGCGAAGACGATCCATCGGCTTCTGGAAGTGAAACCGCCGGAGGGATACCAGCGGAACGCGGACAATCCATTGGAGGGCGATGTTTTGATCGTGGATGAGTGCTCCATGATCGACATCATGCTGGTGTATCATCTGCTGAAGGCGGTGCCGGATGCCATGAGGCTGATTCTAATCGGGGACGTGGATCAGCTGCCGGCGGTCGGAGCCGGGAATGTGCTAAGCGATATCTTAAAATCCAATGCAGTGCCTTACGTAAGATTGGAAAAGATTTTCCGGCAGGCCGCGGGGAGCGCAATTATTACCAATGCACACCGGATCAACAAAGGCCAGTCGATCGAGCTTGTGGGCAGCCATTCGGATTTTTTGTTTGCTGAAAGGAACGACCAAGAGGCGGTGGTGGAGCTGGTGGTGAAGCTGTGCCGCAAGAATCTGCAGAAATATTACCATGTGAACCCGCTTACGGACGTGCAGGTGCTGACGCCGATGCAGCGGGGGATCGTGGGGGCGGTCAACCTGAACCAGAGGCTGCAGGAAAGCCTGAATCCCAGCCGCGTATTTCTTCGGCGAAGCGGAGTGGAATACCGGTTGCATGACAAGGTAATGCAGATTCGCAATGATTATGACAAGGACGTGTTCAATGGAGACATAGGGTTTATCAAGTCGGTGAATATGCAGGAGAAGGAGCTGGTCGTGGACTTTGACGGGAGAGAGGTTCCCTACGACCAGACGGAATTGGTCGAGCTGGTTCTGGCCTATGCCTGCACGATCCATAAGTCGCAGGGCAGCGAATACCCGGTGGTGGTCATGCCGTTTATGATGAGCCATTACGTCATGCTGCAGAGGAATCTTTTGTACACGGGAGTGACGCGGGCGAAGAAGCTTTTGGTGCTTGTTGGGGAAAAGCGGGCGGTCAGCTACGCCATCCAAAACCATGTTGCCGTGGAGCGGAATACAAGGCTGGCGGAGCGGCTGCAGGCGGCAATGATTTCTGAAAAAGACAGGTCTCATGACGAATGGCTGAAGAAGGATTTGTTTGAAAGGATTGCGAGTTCGCCGTTTAGAAGCAGATTTCACTTGAGCGGGAAGGACAAGGAGTATGTGGAAGAAAAAGGGCTGGATGAAATCCGAAAGCATGCCGCGGATATTATTTCTCAGAGGCTTGCCCCGGCAGAACCAAAAAACGATGGGAAGCAGACGCCGATGCGGGGGCACCCTGTCTTTATCGGGCAGCATGCCACGGGAACCTGTTGCCGAGGTTGTCTGAAAAAATGGCACGGAATAGATCAGGGAAAAGAATTGTCAGAGGAAGAGCGGGGGTATGTGGTGAACGTCCTGATGAGGTGGATCGGGAAGGAAATGGGTGAGAAATAAATCGTTATTCCATGCGTCTTGCCGATTTCGGTAAAGTGTTTTTTGGTAAAATGCTTTGCAAATGATGTAAAACAATTATCGTTGCGCCCACAAACATTTTGTGTTAGACTATGCGGCGATTTGTTTACAGGCAATTGAAAAAAAGAGTTCTTTTGTGGTAGATTATAGTGCCGGGAATGGAGCTTGGCTTCTTGTTGTTTTATTGCGTTTAATAGTATGGTATTAAAACGTATGATAAAGAAAAGGATATATTATGTCTGAAAAAAAGGGGATTGTTGACATTTCTGCGCTTACTACTCCGCCCGAGAAACATGAGCTAGCAACGGCTAGGTTCTTTGCACAGCGAGGAAGAGATGTTTCTTTTATTTGTCCAAGTAGTATTCCTGAGGTTTACCGTCCTGACATTCTCATGGATGGAATGGAATGGGAAATAAAGGCGCCGATAGGAAGTGGCAAGAAAACCATTGAACGCAATATTCACAAGGCTGTAAAGCAATCTAAGAATATCATCTTTGATTTTAGGCGAATCGCTTTACCGGAGGAAAAGTGTTTGTCACAGCTTGAAAGGGAGTTTAATGAAAGGGGATATCTTCGGAATCTGCTTGTAATAAAAAAGAATGGAGAACTTGTAGAATATTCCCGAAAATAGTTGACTTTTTCAAAAAAGATGTTAAGATGTGAGTCAGAAAGAGTCCGACCCGTTGTTGGAATTAACATTGGGCCCAGGGCTTTTTTCTTTGGCGTAATGAGGAACTCGAACTTAAATCGAAGAAGTGGATAATGGGTATAATTTGGGATGAACGGATATTGTCGGTGTTGGTGTTTGTCCCAGATTTCAGTGTGATATGAAAAGAAAAAGATTGTATCAACAACAGAAGACACCAGATCAGTCAGAATGAACAAAACCGCAATATATTGATTTGTCAGAAATGTATAATGCATTACATAGCGGAGATGCGCTATACTGCCGGATGTATGCTAAGCATGCAAGGGGAAAACAATATGGGGAGGTTCAATATGAAGGAGGAAGAACAGGTAATAGTGCCGCAGGATGATGATCAGGTGTTTTGGGAGATTGTCGGGGACGGGTTCCGTGTCGATGAAGATTTCATCGAGAGGCATCTTGTTTGAAGCATAATGGCAATATTATCGACGTACAGGGTATCTTTGATGGTATCCTGTTTTTTATTATTGCAGTGCCGTCGAAACGATGTGTCAACATGGCTGATTGGCGGCTTGAGGGCGGGTAGGAGGGGAGATTCCCCTCTCTCGATTGTGATGGAAAAAGCATAGACGATCCGGTTAGGGCTTTGACGATTATTTCGCAGGCTGTCCATGGATTATCTACTTCGGGATGTCGTTTGTCCATATATCCAACTAAGTGCTTGAACAGGGCGAAAAGATAGAGCGAGAGAACGCAAAAAAATCCCTTTTCGCAATCAGGGGTGGCATCTTCCGCAAGGAGAATATCCTTGTTTGATGAGAGCCTTTTTTGAGAAATAACCAGCAAGTTTGTGTTCTTTTGCAATGTCTTTAACGGATGGGCAGGAAGGGAGGTGGATTTTCCTGGAATTAGTATTAAGCACATATCTCTGCGTGTTTTTCTTGCTGGAACCGGCGGTTATTGGCACTGTCGGCGTATTCTTTTCGGTTTCTTGTGCAGAACCGTTACTGACCGTGGACGAGCCGTTTGCCAGAGCGAGTTCAATTTCGTCCGAATAGGCATTCTTCTTCTCGGTTTTGCCTGTCGCATAGTTTATGCGGATGCCGGGCTGGACATTGTAGCAGAACACGTTGAACATCAGCCCTTTGCCGTCGTCTTCAATCGAATAGGCTTCCATTTGTACGCCGCGGGCGACCAGTTCGTGGCCTTGGTATAATGGCTTGACGCGATATATGACATGATTGCCGGTTGATCTAATGTAGTTTAATAGCCTGTTTTCAAAGGCAAGCATTCCATCAATGTTCAAATAGCGTGTTCCGGTAATCAGATTTTTGGGACCGTTACACGCCGCTGGCTTTATCCCTGCGGATACGGCTTGCATGATGAGATGGCAGCGGTTGTAAACATACCTGTCGTTAATGAGTTTTGGGTATTTCTTTGTATTCCAACCGGAAGGACGGATGGAACTTATGTCATTGCGGGGTTCATTATTCAGGGTTTTCTTGCCGAGGCATCCAATGGCTGTACCGGCCCTGCCCAGCATATCAAGGTGGCTGTACTTTATGTAAATCTTTTTTTGACGCATTTGTTTCTTTGAAAAAACGGGGGCGTTATTGTTGATGATGACGTGGGAGATGCCTTGCCATGGAGGGATATCTGACAGGGAAATGTCTTTGGATTCCGCAAGAACAGTGACAGGAGCATTACAGTAAACGATGGGGCTGATCGTTCCGAGAAAGATGAATATTGAAACAAATATAGCGAAGATGGATCTATATACTATTTTCCGGAAGACTTTAAGCTCTTGGAACATTCTATCCATGTGAGAATCCTTTTTCGTTGGGGTATAATTTGGAACAAGGAAAAGCATATTACAAATCATGGGAAAATGCAATAATGGAGAGAGGATTGCATAAAAATGGTAGAAAATTAGAGCGAATCATGATATGATGAATTCAATATTTCAGTGATAAAAGAAGGGTGCATTGATGAACGAGGAAAAGGTTTTGTCGCCGGAGGAAGCGATAGAGGAATTGAGAGATGAGTATATCCATCAGCTCGATGTGGTTGAAAAGGAGAGGAAAAAGCTCCTTGCAATGATGAAGAAACTTTCTAAAGCAGAGTTGGATGTTGTGGTTCCCAGCGATAGAGCGATTGAAGCGTCAAGGAAAATGGGTCCTATGGACGACGTTTTTTTCAACAAATTGGGAGAGAGCGATGGGGCGATAGAGGAAGTCATATCGACTGTTTTAGGGATGCCGATCATCGTTAGGGAAGTGGTTCCGCAGTACACAATAGCCGAGATGGGATCCAGAGGGGTGCGTTTAGATTCCTTTGCGACGATAGTTCCGCAAGCCCATGTTGTCGTGGAATTAGAGGAGGAGTGTTTCCTTGGTCCGAAGGGCAGTTTTGTGAACATAGAGGTTCAAATGCAGAACAATGATGATTTTGAATACAGGGTATATTACAATGGGGCATCGATCATAGTAAACAATACGCCGAAGGGGACGAAAAAGTTTGCTGACATTCCGAGGGCAGTCGTGATCTTTATCTCGGCTTTTGATGTATTCGAGGAAGGAGAGATGTATTACGAAGTCCAGAAATCCATTAAGAAATCAGGAACGCCTAGAAGGAGCCCTGTCACTGAAATATATATCAATACACAATATGAGGACGCTAGTGACGAGAGAATGAAGAAAATAACGGATCTGATGAAGTTGTTTAAGGATCCGGACGCATATGATTTTGATAGTTTTCCGAAATTCTCCCAGAGGAAGAAAGACCTGAGAACGACAGAGAAGGGGGTGTTGGAAGTGGCAAGCGAATTTCAGCAGATTATTGACGACGAAAAGGAAGCATCAAGAGAAGAAGGAAGGGAAGAAGGAAGGAAAGAAG
>JAFUXY010000034.1 GCA_017477005.1 Lachnospiraceae bacterium
ATAATTGGTACGAAAATCGTGCCGGATATGAGGGAAACGGTGCCGGAACCTCTGAAACGGAATATGTAGAAAGGCGGCAGGAAAGCACTCTTTTGGAGGATTCCGAAACGGCGGATATGGTTTATCGGCAAGGAAATCAGGGGTTGCTTTCCATTGAAAATCGGGTACGCAAGGGAACTGACCAGATAGAGGAGCTGCAATCACAAGTACGGCGAAATGTTTCCAAGATCGCGGACAAGGATATTTTTATCGGGGAAAACACCAGAAGAATTCGGCGGCTGGAACGGACGATTTCCGAGCAGGAGGCCACCATACAGGATTTGAAGAAGCAGATTGAAGCATCTAAAGAAAAAGAAGAAGCCGGGCAAGATTTTGTTTCCATTTCTCCCGCATTCCGCAGAGATTGGGAATTGGAAAAAATGAGATACGGACTGACATAGCAGGAAGGGCAAAGTATGGGCATTAATCAGTGTAGATGATTTGGGGTAGATATTTATGAAGAAGTTTAATACAACAGCAGTTTGTATACCGTCAAAACATTATATGGTGGATATTTCGAAACAAGTAAGAGAGATAAAAAAACTGGTTGATAATGGGGAATATATCACTATGAATCGCGCCAGACAGTATGGGAAGACGACAACGCTCGCTGCGCTTAGAAGAGAGCTGGAAAATGATTATTTGGTAATAAGTCTGGATTTTCAGGGAATAAGTCAGGGTGGATTTTCCACGGAAGAAAATTTTGTACAGGCGTTTTGCAGATTGTTTCAAAAAAGTCCTACAGCGTATGACGCTATGCCGGAAGAGATCCGAGACCGGGTTGAGACATACATTCATTTGAAATCAGATGATCGAGTCAAATTGGATGAGCTTTTTCTTGTGTTGGGAAGGTGGTGCGCCATATCTTCCAAGAAGATTGTCCTGTTCATTGACGAGGTGGATAGCGCAGCAAATAACCAGGTGTTTTTGGATTTTCTTTCGCAGCTTAGAGATAGCTATATACGAAGGGATATAGAGGATACACCGGCATTCTATTCCGTCATTCTTGCCGGAGTGACAGACATCAAACATCTGAAAAGCAAGATGAGAGAAGAGGCGGATGCAAAAGAAAACAGCCCATGGAATATCGCCGCAGATTTTGCCATCGATATGAGCTTGTCTGAGGATGGGATAAAAGGTATGCTTGATGAGTATGAAGCGGATCACCACACGGGGATGAACACAGAAGGGATGGCCCGGCTGATTCGTGAATATACAAACGGATACCCGTTTCTTGTCAGCCGAATATGTCAGATCATAGATCAGAGGATGCTGCCGGATACCTTTGACAGTCTCAAAGATTCATGGACGGAAAACGGGGTAGAGGAAGCGGTCAAATATATTATCTCAGAGAAAAACACTTTGTTTGACTCTCTGATGGGGAAGGTAAGAAGTTTTGAAAATTTTCGCAAGCAGTTAAAGCGGATATTGTTTCAGGGAGAAACAGGAGCCTTTTTGCCGGATAATAGGGAACAAGAGCAGTTGATCATGTATGGCTTTATTGTCAATGATCATAACAGGATTGCCGTGGCAAACAGGATATTTGAAATGCGGCTCTACAATTTTTTTATCGGAGAGAGCAGGTTTACAGAAGAATTAAGCGGGGATGCGAATGATCACAAGCCAGAGTTTATTAAGGATGGAGAACTGAACGTGCCGCTGATCATGAAGCGGTTCATCCAGACGCAGGAATATATTCGAAATCTGAAGGATGAAGAAGCGGAAAGGAGATTCATCGAAGATGAGGGAAGGGAGAAGTTTCTGACATACCTGTCGCCGATCATCAACGGTGTAGGCACATTCAGTGTGGAGGAGAGAAACAGAGACCGCAGGCGGATGGACGTGGTAATCCATTACAGAGGAAGGCGTTATATAATAGAACTGAAGATATGGCATGGAGACAGATACAACGCCATAGGTGAAAAACAGATCATAGATTATCTGGATTCCTATGGGCTCGACACTGGATACCTCTTAAGTTTCAACTTTAATAAGACGAAAGAATCTGGAGTGGAGGAAGTCCACATAGGCGGGAAGAAAATTTACGAGGGAATCGTATGAGCGTGCTGCAGGGTGAGAGTTTTGTCAATATGTAATAGAGGAGGAAGGCAGCTATGGGATTTAGCTCGATCAGTGAGGTGGGAAAAGAGCTTATAACGATATTGAACAGGGCCTTGGTGCCGGATGTGATCCTGCATACGGGCGCCATTGGCTTGTGCAGCCCCAACGACCACGGGGATTTTTCCGTGGGAATTTATCTCTATGATATTTCGGCAAACACGGATATCCAAAAAACAGGAATGATCAACACGACATCCCGGGAGCAGCGTTTTCCTTCTACGTTTTGGACGCTGCATTATATGATCACAGCCTATTCCTCCGGCGATCTGAAGTTTCGCGCGGAGGAGGATCAGAGGCTCTTGGGGAAGGTTGTCCAAGCACTGGCAGACAACGCCGTAATAGGGGAGACGAGTGAATTATACGGAAAGCCCATGAAAACGAGGATAGAAGTTGAATTCATCGAGCCGTATGAAAAGCTCAGGCTGTGGACGTTTCCCAACGAGCCGTATCGTCTTTCTTTATTCTACCGGGTGCAGCCGGTAGAAATCACTTCGGCAAAGACAAAACCGGTCACCCGGGTCAAGGATCTGCGGTTCTTCTGTGGAGACGAATCCATCGTCGGCGGAAACATGGCGGGGCGGAGGGAGATAGCCGGAGCCGATTCTGCGTCCTCCTATCGGAGCTTGGTGGTGCTGTGTATCGACAAGGAAACCGGCCGTCCCGTCACAGGCAGCAACGCTCGCGTCTATATCGAAGGCGTAAAGCCGCCCGTCATCAAGGACGACGGGTATCGCGTTTTTTTGAGAGTCAGCGACAAGGAGTCGGTGACGATCCATTGCCAGAGCGGCATATACGAACCCTGCGAAAGAGAGATTGACTTGCAGGAATGGGATGATTCCGAAGTAGTGGAAATCGAGCTTGAGCCGGGAGAGAGCTATCCAAGGTATGAACTGTGAAAAACTGAAAAAATAGTGGAATAATGTAGTATACTGATGAGATGAACAAGGTAAAAAGCGTGTCGGATTTTGCAAATGTTTAGAGATTCAATACAAAAAGGAGGAAATTATGGCTTTTCAGGAAGAATTTGAATTTACACTGCCGAGAGGATACCGGGATATGGACGGGAATCTCCACAGGGAAGGAACCATGCGTCTGGCCAATGCGTCCGATGAGATTCTGCCCCTGCGGGATCCCAGAGTGCAGCAGAATCCGGCGTATCTGACGGTGATTTTGCTGTCTCGCGTGATCACCAAGCTGGGAGATCTCCCCGCCGTGGACACCCATGTGATCGAAAAACTTTATACCATGGATCTAGCGTATCTGCAGGAGCTTTATGAGGAGATCAACACCTCTGAGATGCCGGTATTCCATGGGATTTGTCCGCATTGCAATCAGCAGATAGACATCCCGATAAATTTTATTGGAGCCGGACAATAAAGACTTATCCGGCGGATAAGATTTATGAAGAGATGGCCTTTATCGGATACTATATGCACTGGGCGGCGGATGACATTGCGGCTATGAGCCATCGGGAGCGCATCCGCTGGTGTAATGAAGTATCCAAGATCAACCGAAAACTAAACGACGAACCTGAAAACGTGTTTCAGGTATGATTCATGGAATCACTATGGATGAGCGAATCATGAGCACGGCACGCTGGGAAAACGAAAACGATCATGAAAGAATCCGAAAAACTGCTTTTGGACATGTTGGAAAAAACAGGTGAGATACTGCTGTCTTCGGGGAATCCGATCCATCATCATATGGTGGGGGAGTTGGTGACCTTTCTGAACGAAGAAGGGCTTCTTTTCGCGCCGGAGGCATTGGGGGTGGCCGGAGAGTTTTTCTATAGCATCGGCGACAGAGAGAGGATGGAATTTTGCCTCAACGAAGCAGACAGCCGCTTTGTCCGGGACAATCGTTTCAGCGCCTATCGGAGCATTTACCGGGGGCTTTTTCATTATCGCAAGGCGCCCCAGCATTATGAGCAGCAGATTCACAATGCGTTGTTTTTTCTGAAAGAGCATGATGAGCCGCTGCCCTATCTGACGCAGAAGGACAGGAGTCTGCTTGAACAGATTCGGCAGCGGGGCAGGAGCGGCATGCAGGCGCTCGTTGTCCGTACCCAAGGCGAATTTTCGGTCATTGCTGCCCAAGACGGGCGTATGCTTCCATGGCGGACTCGAAAAGGAAGAGAACTGTTTGCCTATCTTTTGGAGCGGGACGGCGCGCCGGTGGAGCGGGGGCATCTCATAGAAATTCTTTGGCCCTACGAAATTCCGGACAATGCTGTGGCTATGCTGCACAATATGATCTACAACATGCGAAAGGAATTGTCCACCTATTGTTTGGACAAGATTATTCTTTATGAGAAAAAGCATTACCGGTTGGTCATGGACAATCTGGCCAGCGATTCGGTGATGGTGCATGACATGATGCGGCTGGCGAACGCGGAGGATTTTTTGGAATTATCTCAAAATGAGGATTATTTTCTGCACTACAACGGGCGCTATCTGAAGGGAATTGACAGTCCTTGGGCTGACGCTTTAGGCAATGAAGCGGATATGGCTTTCGTAAAGGGCTGCCGCCTGCTGGCAGGGGATGCTTTTGGCTGCAGCAATTTTGACAAGGCCGTGGTTTTGCTTGAAAACATCTTGAAGGTATCGCCCTATGAAGAAGAAGCGGCGGCCGCTCTTTTGGCAAGCTTCGGGGAAAAAAGAGACTGGCATCGGCTGCAGGGCTTTTATCGGGATTTTACACAGCGTCTGCAAAACGATCTTGGTATGGAGCCGGGAGAAGGCGTGCGGCAGGTCTATTCAAAATATTTGAACCGATAGGATGTGCAAGGAGGCGGCGCCATCAAGTGAAGAGGAAACCTTATCAATGACGTATTCGGATTATCTGGCAGAGTTGTTTGACATTGTCATGCACCGCTATGAGTTGGCGGCCTTGCGGGTCGATGGAGAGGATGCGCAGGAGGCGGCGCGTCTCCTTCAGGAAAAAGATGACGCTTTGTACAAAAGGGCAGGGGAGCTGCTTTTGCAGGGAAAGACTGCCTTTCTTTTGTATTTATTTGAAGTATGCCATTGTTCCCGCTTTGAGCGTCATGCGGCGGCGATGCTGCTGTTCTGGGAGCTGCGGCCGGAGTGCCGCCGGGCGAACCTTGCGCTGTGCAATTATCCCCATATTTCGCCCTACCTGTTGGGGCTGACCTACGAAGGAGAATATTTGGATGATGAAGCGTTCCTTTCCCTTCGGAGTGATTCCGTTTTCGGATCGGTTTTTCTGGATGAGCAGACCGGGCGGGGGATGGATCGCCCGCTGGCCTTGTCCCCGCCTATCCTGCGAAAGATCATCAGGGGAGAAAATGCCTATGAGAGAAATGAGACCATTCTTTTGGCCAGGGCCGTATCCGAGGAGGGAAGCCCGATCCCCCGGGCGCAGAGGGTGGACTGCCGCTTTTCGCTGGAGGACGTGGTGCTGCCGGAGGAGTCTATGGCGGCCATCCGTTTGGCTTGTCTGCGGGTGAAAAATGCCGCAAAGGTCTATGCGGAATGGGGAATGGGTCGGCTTGTCACCTATGGCAAGGGCGTATCGCTGCTGTTTTCGGGCCCTCCCGGCACGGGAAAGACTATGACCGCGCAGGCGGTGGCAAAAGAACTTTCGATGGATCTGTACCGGGTGAATCTGCCGGCCGTCGTCAGCAAATACATCGGGGAGACCGAGCAGCATCTAAGCGAGATATTCGAACATGCCAAAGCGCGGAAGGTGGTGCTGTTTTTTGACGAAGCGGATGTGCTTTTCGGAAAACGGACGGAGATCAAGGACGCCAATGACAAGTACAGCAATATGGAAGCGGCGTATCTGCTGCAGCGGATCGAGGAGTATGAGGGGGTCACAATTCTTGCGACAAACTACCGCCAGAATTTCGACGAGGCTTTCAATCGCCGTCTGACAGCCACGATCATGTTTCCGTTTCCAGATGAAGAGAGCCGTCTGGCTATTTGGCAAAGGTCGATCCCCCCGGCACTGCTGTCGCCGGAGCTGGATCTGACGCGGCTGTCCACACGTTTCGAATTCACCGGAAGCGCTATCAAAAATGTCGTCCTGTTTGCGGCGTTTTTGGCGGCGGCAAGGGGAGAGGAAGCGTTGTCCATGGATTTGATCCTTGAAGGCGTGCGGGAGGAATACAAAAAACAGGGCAAGGTGGTGTCTATGGAAGAACTGAAGGCGGGCAATGCGGCCAACGAACGCCGACATCAATGACAGAGCAAAAGAAACGATTTGATGCGGCATAGAATGAAAACAAGCGGGGGTGAGGTCGTGCAATTGGCGCTATTGGAGAA
>JAFUXY010000354.1 GCA_017477005.1 Lachnospiraceae bacterium
AAACTGCCGCGAGGCGAAGGGTACAAAGGCGGCGTCAAGCTGCCAGGAATCCTCGTCGATATCCAGAAGCACAAATCCCTTTTCTCCGCATTCGTGAAAATTCCGCCCCTCGAGGCAGCCGGGATAGCAGCATACGCCCCGCTCGTCCAGACGGCCGAATTTGTAGCTATGCACATGCCCCAGCGCCAGATAATCGATGAACTTTCCCTTGAATTGCGAGAGCTGGATACTGTGTGTCCGGTCTCTGCCGACATATCCGGGCTCCTGTCCGTGCAGAGTGACGATATTAAATTTGGATTCATCTAATATCAGATTCACCGACATGGTCTTGACATTCTCTTCGGTGATTTCCCGCCCGGAGATCACAATATTGCCGTACTCATAGGTCGTCCACTCTTCTTCAAACATCCTTAAATTTTTCGGAAGTTCTTCTTCCGGTATATCGCTCAGGAAATCATTCTTTCCATGATTCCCCTTCAGATACAGAAAGTCGATGTCCGGATGCTGGACAATCTCTTCAAACACCCGCCGTCTTGCGCTTTTCCGGATATGGGGCTTGTCAAACAGATCCCCGGAAATCAAAATGACAGAGACCTTCTGCTCTTCGGCATACGCCACCATCCGCGAGAAAGTCTCCAGCATTTCCAGCCTCCGCTCCCTGGTTTGTTCGGGGCTCAGGCTGCTCTCAATTTTCGAATCCAAATGCAGATCCGCTACATGTATAATTTTCATAACCCTTCCTAATTCGAAATATGGCAACGGTTCAGATAATCGAAACCGCTACGAAATATGTCTCAACACCACCGACGTATAGGGCTTCAGGGACATCACCAGCCGACCGCCCTCTACCGCACGCTCGATGGGCATGATCGAATGCCCGCTTCGATATACAACAAGCACCTGCTGAATCGTACAATTCCACGGTACGTCCGCCTGCCAGACCGGGAGCGCGACCTCGATCGAATCGCCCCCGCTGTTGATCGCCACGATCACCTGTTCCTTGCTCGTGAATCGGGCATAGCTCACCAAATGGCGCCCGGTCTCCAAAAACATGAACGATCCAAGCCGCAGCGCCTCGCTCTTGCGATGCAAAAAGATCACATCCCGGTGGAAATCGATCAAATCCGTCCGCTCCTTGCCCCACGGATAGGTGCGGCGGTTGTCCGGATCGGTGAAGCCCACCTGCCCCGCCTCGTCCGCATAATAAATCGTCGGCGCGCCGGGCCAGGTCAGCTGCATGACCACGGCCTCTTTGAGAATGGCGATATCAATGTCCTCGGAAGCCGCCTGCGAGCCAAGCTGCGCCACCCGCCCTACCTTGTGATTTGTCCGTGTCAAAAACCGCGAATGATCGTGGTTGGAAAGCTCGTTCATGGCGCAGTAGAGAGACGGCGTCATGAACATCGACATACAGTGTCGCATGGTCATCTCAAACCGCTTTCCATCCCCCACCGCATCCCATTCAAAGCGGTCGGAATGCTTCTCCATCCCTGTGAAAAAGAACGAAACAGGCTCCATGAACGCATCATAATTCATGATCGTGTCCCATTCCTTGCCGGACAGCCAGCTTCTCGCATCTCCATAATGCTCCGCCAGGATCACTGCCTGGGGATTGGCTGTCTTCACGGCCTTTCGGAACCGATTCCAGAACTGGTGGTTGAACTCCTCGGAATGCCCGAGATCCGCCGCCACATCCAGCCTCCATCCGTCGCAATTGTACGGCGGTGACACCCATTTGGCCGCCACCTGCAGCACATAGTCGCACAGGCTTTCGCTGTTTTCATAATTCAGCTTCGGAAGCGTATCGTGCCCCCACCACCCATCATAGGAGCCGTTGTACGGCCAGTCCTTGTCGTTGTAAAAATGGAAGAAATCCCGGTAGGGACTCTCCTCTGAAATATACGCCCCGGGTGGATAGCCCGGCTCATGCTCGTAGAGCTTCTCCCTGTCCAGCCACTTGTTGAACGAACCGCAGTGATTGAAGACCCCGTCCAAGATCACGCGGATTCCTTTTCGATGCGCCTCGGCTACAAAGTCCGCAAAGAACTGGTTCGAAGCCTCCAGATTCGCCTTGTCCGTCACCCGACGGATGTACTTTGTCGCATGGGAATTGTCGCCGTCTCCCTCCTGCAGCAGCTCTCCGCCATCGTGGACGATCTTGCCGAAATGCGGATCAATATAATCATAATCCTGGGTGTCGTACTTGTGGTTGGAGGGCGAGACGAAGATCGGATTGAAATAGATCACCTCCACGCCCAGACTCTTGAGATAATTCAACTTCTGCCGAACGCCCTCCAAGTCCCCGCCGTAGAACTCCGTCACGTCGAATTCCTTCGGAAACCGATCCCACTGCTCCACATGGTGGACATGGCCGGAAATATAGTTGTACTCGTCCGTCTCGACGCTGTTGGTCGGATCTCCGCAGAAAAACCGATCCACGAGGATCTGATACATGACCGCGCCCTTCGCCCAATCCGGCACCGAAAAGCCCGGCGCAATGCAAAAACGATAGGTCGGACGCACATCCTCCGAGACACCGAATCGATCCAGATACACAATCTCCGGACCACTTTGAATTTCAAAATAATAGATAAACGAGTCCTCGTTCATACGGACTGTCGTTTTGTAATAATCAAAACGGTCGTCTGTACGATATTTCAGCATGACCACGCGGTCGTCCCCTTCCGTGCGCAGACAGGCACTCGTCACATCGTCCTTTGCGGTTCGCAAAATAATATGAACCGACTCCCCCGGCATAGGCTCTGTCGGAATACGATACTCCGCTGTTCCATCTGAAAAAATCGCCTCTCGATTCATATGATTCCCTTCTAGTTCCTGGCTCACATGTCTTCTACGCGAACCCCCTCTGATTCCAAAACATCCTCTGCCTTCACGAACACCTCATCGCCGAACAGCGCTTCAAACTCGCTGCGCCCGATCTTTTCCTTTTCCAACAGCAATGCGGCCGCCCTGTGCAGCACATCCTCGTGCGCCTGAATCAACTCCCTCGCCTTGTCGTAGCATTCTTCTACGATGCGCTTGACCTCACCATCGATGGTCGCGGCAATATCCTCGCCGTACCCCCGTATGTGGCCATAATCACGCCCCAAAAACACCTCTTCCTCGTCCTGCACATACGAAATTGGCCCGATCGCCGAAGAAAAGCCGTATTTCGTCACCATCTCCCTGGCCGAACGCGTCGCTTTTTTCAGGTCGCTCGATGCGCCAGTGGTAATATCGTCCAAGATCAGCTCTTCTGCGACCCTGCCCCCCAAAGAGACGATGATATCCTGCAGCATCTTCCCCTTGGTGTTGAACATATCGTCGTTTTCCGGCAGCGGCATCGTGTATCCGGCCGCGCCCATACCTGTCGGGATGATCGACACCGAATACACCGGTCCCACATCGGGCAGCACATGGAAGAGGATCGCATGCCCGGCTTCATGGTAGGCGGTAATCCGCTTTTCTTTCTCGCTGATGATCTTGCTCCGCTTCTCAGTACCGATACCCACCTTCACGAACGACTGCCGGATATCGGCCTGCTCGATGAAATGGCGGCTATCCTTGGCCGTGCGAATTGCGGCCTCATTCAACAAGTTCTCCAGATCCGCCCCGGTGAAACCCGCCGTCGTCTGCGCGATCTGCTTCAGATCCACGTCGTCCGACAGACGCTTGTTTTTTGCATGGACATTTAATATCTCTTCGCGTCCTACCACATCCGGCCGTCCCACGAATACCTTTCGGTCGAACCGTCCCGGCCGCATGATCGCAGGATCCAATATATCGACCCGGTTGGTCGCCGCCATCACGATGATTCCCTCATTGTCGCTGAAGCCGTCCATCTCGACCAGCATTTGGTTGAGCGTCTGTTCCCGTTCATCGTGTCCGCCGCCCATACCGGAGCCCCGCCGCCTCGCCACAGCGTCGATCTCGTCAATGAACACAATACAGGGCTTCCTCGCCTTGGCCTCTTTGAAAAGGTCGCGAACCCGCGAAGCGCCCACGCCCACAAACATTTCCACAAAATCCGATCCGGAGATGGAGAAAAACGGCACGCCCGCTTCTCCCGCTACGGCCTTTCCCAACAGCGTCTTTCCAGTACCGGGAGGCCCGACCAGCAGCAGCCCCTTCGGAATCCGTGCGCCGATCTGCGTGTACTTGTCCGGAGACTTCAGAAAATCCACAATCTCCCAAAGCTCCTCCTTCTCCTCCATCAAGCCTGCCACGTCCGAAAACCGGATATCCACCTCGTCCCGATCCGTAATCCTCGCCTGACTGCGACCAAAATTCATCATCCGGTTGTCTCTGGTTGCACCTGCGGACATGGCCTGCCCCATCTGCCCGTTCATCATGATCATGAACAGGATGAACAGAGCGGCCACCACGATGATCACCGGCAGCATATCCTGTACCCACTGATTCTGGGGTACATTGTTCATCGAATACGGAACGCCCGCCGCGACAAGCTGGTCCTGAAGGAGATTCACATCCGATACATAGAGCGTGAATTCCGCCTCCTGATCCTTGATCTTGATATGCGCCGCCCCCGTTGGTACCTGCTCATTTTGGTCGATGACGACCGAGATCACCTCCCCCTCCGCAATCGCCGCATCCAACTGACCCTGCGTATACGTCGGCCCAGGATTGGCGGAGAAATACAGCCAAAAAAAGATGATCATGATCATCAGCAAAATATAGAAACCAAATCCACTTCCCTGTCTCAAAAACGATCCTCCGATCGCAACGCCACGAAAGGCATTGCCTAAAACCTCAATCCGACTCCAACACGCCTATGTAGGGCAGATTGCGATACTTTTGGTCGAAATCCAGCCCATAACCGATCACAAACAAATTCGGAACGGCAAATCCCACATAATCCACCGCCACATCCACCTCTCTGCGATCCGGCTTGTCCAAAAGCGTCGCCACGCGCACGGATTTTGCACCCCTGTCCTTGAACAGCGAAAGCAACGCCTGCAGCGTATGTCCCGAGTCCACGATATCATCCACGATGATCACATGCCGCCCCTCCATAGAAAGCTCCACGTCGAGGTCGAACTTCACCTTGCCCGAAGAGGCTGTGCCGCTGCCGTAGCTCGACGCTTTGACAAAATCCAGCGTCAGCGGCAGATCGATCCGTTTCGCCAGATCGCAGGCGAAAAAGCACGATCCCCTCAGCGTACAGACCAAAAACACGCTCTCTCCCTTGTAGTCCTCAGTAATCTGCTGCCCCATCTGGGCAATCCGTTGCGCAATCTCTTCCTCCGGCAGCAAAACACGGATATTTTTGCTCATGCTCCATCCTTCCTAACCAATCCCAGCCCCATCCGCCATTTCGTCGCGGACGACGCTGCATGTCAATACCTGCACGGTGTCCTCATCCACAAAAAACAGAGGACAGTCACGCACCCCGACGACCCAGAAGATCTCATCCCTGGCCAAAACCACCGGAATCCGTTCCCGGCCTTCCCTCGGCACCTTTGCATCGATCAACAATCTTGCTATTTTTTTGTGCTTTCCGTCCTTGGAAATCGCTATGCGATCACCTGGTTTCGGAAAACGCACACATACTTTGTCTATTCTATCATAATTTACCCAAATAGAAAAGAAATCTTTTTCCTTTCCTGTGTCAAAATCTCCTTTTCCGGGACAATTCCGGGCAAAATCCACGGAAAAACGTATTTTTTGCCTACCAAATAGCACTATTTTCGTCTCCCCAGGCTGCATTTTCGGAAGAAAAAACACCTCTCCGGCCGCTTTCTCTTTTATTTTTGGGTGCGAACTTCCTCGCCCCTTCCTCAAATACAGTTTTTCATAACCGCTTTCGACGAAATACTCTCCGGGAAGATCGATCCTTGCCCCTGCGCCGCCAGAGGCCAGACGAAGCGCCGCGCGCACCTGCCCAAACGAAACCTCCGGCGAACAGTCCGCCAGCCAACGATGCATCACCTCCCCGGCCAAGGCTGGAGAAAGCGACCGAAGCGCCGCCTTGTCGATCCCAGACTCTCCCCCGCTCCCTTCTATGGACAGGGCGTGTTCGCGAAGAAAGCCGTCCGCCTTCGCCTCCATAAAGTCCTTCACCTGCCCCATCGTCGCGGCCGTTTGCGCCATATGCGCCGCCGCCTGTGGGTTTGCCCGGGCAAGCATCGGCATTACCTGATTGCGGACAAAATTTCTGGCATAATCGTCGCTCGCATTGCTCGAATCCGTCCGCCAGCTCTGCCCGCAATCCCGCAGATACGCTTCGATCTCGGCCCGCGAAACACATAAAAGAGGACGAATGATCTCCGTGTCCTCCAATTTCACTCTGGCTCGTATGCCGCAGAGCCCCGCCAGCCCCGTCCCCCGGACCAGGGACAACAGCATCGACTCCGCACAGTCGTCCCTGTGGTGCGCCAAAGCGACCTTCGCCGCCTTTTGGCCCTCCTTGGCATAATGCCAGTACAGCCGCCTGCGAACTATTCTCCCGGCCTCCTCGAGCCCGATTTTTTCTCTCCGGGCAAAAGCCGGGACATCCACTCGCTCCACATAGCAGCGGACGCCTCTACTCTCACAGAGCGAACGCACAAACCGCTCGTCCTCGTCCGCCTCCGCTCCCCGGATACCGTGGTGGATATGGAGGACTTCAAACGATAGCTCCCACTCCTTTGCCAGCCAATCCAGCAACAAAAAAAGACAGACGGAATCTGCTCCACCGGAAACTCCCGCCAGCACGGAATCCCCCCGTTTCAGCATACCCTCTGTCTCTATAAAATCTCGGATCCTGCGTCTCATAATCAGCGTTCTCGGAAAATAATCTCGTTGGGCGACACCAGACCCAGCTTGCTCTTTGCCATGTTCTTGGTGTACTCCTCCGATTTCGTATACGTCTCATAATCCGAGAGCTCTTTTTGCTTCTCCTGCTGCTCCGAAAGCTGCTGCTTCAGATCCGCCTCGCGGGAAGCATACTCCTCGCTCTTGTCGTAGAGCATCACGAGCTGAACCGTCATGAACGCAATCAAAAGCCCTATCATGAGTAGGAAATAAAGGCGGCCGGTCCGCCTTGTCTGTCTTTGACCTCTTATTTTTTTCATAAGCACACACACCAATGAATGCGGAAACGCCCATTGAGGCACATTTGCCTATCGGTATTTCCCTTCACAAGAGGTTTGGAGTCCCCACAATTCCAAGCCCTGTTCCACTACGATTACAATAGTTTGTACAGTCCGGCGGCCTCCTCCTTCTTCGTCGTGTCCTTCAGCTCCAAAATCTCTGCCTTCACGACGCGATCCCCGAACACAATCTCCAAAACGTCTCCAACCTTCACCTTCGTGGAGGGCTTCGCCGCATTGCCATTCACCAGGACTCTCCCGGCTTCACAGGCTTCTGCGGCGACCGTCCGACGCTTGATCAATCTGGAAACCTTCAAAAATTTGTCGATCCTCATGCCCGATTCAGCCGACATTCACAGCATCCTTGAGCGCCTTGCCCGCCTTGAACTTCGGTGCCTTGGAAGCCGGAATAATAATCTCTTCCTTGGTCTGCGGATTGCGTCCCTTTCTCTCGCCTCTCTCAGCCACCTCAAAGGTTCCAAATCCCACGAGCTGGATCTTCTCACCCTTCGAAAGCTCCTCGGCGATGATCTCTGTAAACGCTTTCAGTGCATTCTCGGCGTCCTTTCTCTGGAGTCCTGCCCTGTCCGCAATCGCTGAAACCAATTCTGTCCTGTTCATAATACATTCTCCTCCCTAATCAGCACTTTGTGTATCTCATACAGTGCTTTCGCATTTTCTAATAAAGCGCAAATTGTTTCTACATTATAAAGGTTTTGTGGGTTTTGTCAAGCATATATCGTGGAATTGACAGACCTATCTCATTATTCGAAAGAGAACGAGGGCTACTTTCCCCGTTTTGCATTTATCGAATCGCTCAAGAAAAGTCTGGACGGCATAGAAAACCTCAGGAAGATCCGGGGAAAACGCCATTATTGGAATTTTGAAAGGCTGCCAGGATCTGGTATTTCGTATCTCTTCTGTGGGTTTTGACTGGTATCCCACCATTTGCAGATTTGTCAGACAGACGAAGCTGTACACAAAAACAGTAACAATCGTGCGAGACGCAGAATCGACGGGCATGGGCAATGCGTGTTATCTTTCACTGGACGGAATAAACAGGTACGACAAAATGCCTAAAGCCGTTTTTTTGCAAGAAGCAAAGGATGGCATGGGAAAATGCGTTGGTGAGGGGATAATGCTCATTTATCTGATTGATCTGGAAGACACATGGAACATTTTCTCATCCGACTCTCCGACAAAGGTTAAACAGATAGAAATAGTTTGCCCAGTTTGTCCCTATTTTTCATAGTCCTGCAAATCATGGAAAATGTAGTCCACAAACACGGTATCACCGTCCGTATGGAATAGCATGACATAGTTGTGGCGGCGCAAGTGGATTTTCTTAATGCCCCGTTTCGCCAAACGGGGATTGTCCGACTGCTTTATGTCGAACTCGATATTTTTTCATCTCAAATCCCCAGCTCCGCGCTAATTTCGTCTAATGCTTCATCCATATCCTGATGCTCGCCGTTTTGGGACTGCACGATAGAACGATCAATTGCGGCGAGCAGCTCATCTTCGACCAGCGGCTTCATGGGACTGTCCGCCGTCAATGCGACCTGTGCATAGGAAAATACCCGCTGCACATCGCTGTCCGGCAAAATATCCAACACCTCATGCGTCCTTTTCCTTATATCCTCGGCATTGCCGACTGTGCGGCTTTGGGTTGCTGCTAAACTTGGCATAATCCGTACTCCTTTTTGCAAACTTGCTCTAATTCCCCTAAAATTGAAAGCACCTCTTGTTTCTGCCATTCTTCCGTGTTATTTACATCACGCTCAAATATCTCACTCCATTCCGAATGTTCACAATCCATATATTCAAATCGATACCGTATTCTTACACTCTGTTTCTCTTTAAGCTTCAATGCCATATTCTCATCTTCACTATTATATTCCTCTAACATAATCTATACCATGTTTTTCAGCATTTATTTTGTTTTTATTTTCATCCCATTCAAATAAATACATTCCCCATTCCTTTTCTATTTCAAGCAAAACCCCTCATTTAATCGTAATATCTCCGACCGAAACATCCACCTTGATGAAATTCTTGCCGTCCTTCTTTTTATACGGGGATTTTCTCTCCTTGCCGCCCACCTTGATAGTACCAACATCGGTGGCCAGCGAAAGAGAGGTGTCCTTGATCGATACCGAATCCTTGACCAAAACATCCGAGACGTTTCCGTCCACGTCCAGCTCCTGGATCTGGCAGCCCTCAATCGTGCAATCTCCCGCAGCCGGTTTCAAGGAAATTTTATCGACCGAAATATCTCTGACTGAAAAATCCCCGGCTGCTACATCCACATCCACAGATGTCAACGAGGCCTTTTTGGGCACTGTGATATTCAGCGTAGCGGAAAGATTGTTCTTGGGAGCAGAATTGTCCGAATGAATCAAAAGCGTCTTCTTGCTGACCTCCGCTTCGATTGGATAGTCCGCTGTCCGTGTAATTTCGATGGAATACCCATCTCCCCACTCGATATTCACATCCGCGCTCATCAAATCCACGGAGACCTTGTTGAACTTTTTCAGCTCCTGCTCCTCCTCGACGCTTTCCTTGCCCTTGAGTGTCTGCTTCACTCCAGAGGTAATCGATTTCACCTGACTTGTCACCTTTTTGCAGCCGGAAAGCGACACGGAACAACACAATAGCAGCATTCCTACAGCGATTAGCCTAATTCTGTTTTTTTTCATATTGCATCCTCTTTCTACTGCCCTACGCTCGTCCGACAAACAGGGTTCCTCTTTCCTGCCCGGCTACAATCTCATCCAATATCGATGGATCTTTTCCGTTCGTGATAATCACATCGACGCCCTGGCGCGTCGCGATATCCGCCGCCTGCAGCTTTGTCCGCATACCTCCGGTCCCCCGCCTCGACCCGGCGCCTCCGGCCAAGGTATAGGTAGATTCATCGATGCAGTCAATCCGCTTGATCAACGTCGCGTCCTTGAATAGACGGGGATCCTTGTCATAAAACCCATCGATATCCGACAATATGATCAGCTTGTCCGCCTTGCAAAGCACAGCCACCACGGCGGACAGCATATCGTTGTCTCCGAACAGCTTCTCTTCAGATTCAATCTCTGTATAGCTCACGGAATCGTTTTCGTTCACGATCGGAATGATCTCCTGTTCCAAGAGCGCTTCGAAGGTATTGGCAAGATTTTCCTTTTTTTCCTCAACCTTGATGTCGTCTGCGTTCAGCAAAATCTGCGCGACCGTCTTGTTGTAATACCCAAAAAACTTGTCGTACAAAAACATATTTTCACATTGACCGACTGCTGCCGCTGCCTGCTTCATCCGCAGCTCCTTTGGTCGTTCTTCGAGGTGCATCTTTTGGGCACCCACCGCGATCGCCCCGGAAGAAACCAAGATCACATCGTTGCCCTTGTTGTGCATATCTGCGAGCGCCAGTGCCAGCGACTCAAAGGTGCGAAGATTGCTGTTTCCCAGTTCGTTTGTAAGCGTGGAGGTACCTACCTTCACTACGATTCGTTCTTTCCGACGCTTCATCCAGTCTTTCTCCTTTGTCGTTTCCGAAGATCCATTTCCCAAAATCCATTTCCTTCATTCTACACTCATTTTCTGATTTTTCAAGTGATTCTTTGGATTGGAGCGGAAAACGCACAGGTCTCTAATTGAACCCCATCACCCTTTGCGCCAGCTTGTAGGCGCGTACCGAAATGAACCTTCCGAAGCGGCCTGGAAGCTGCATGGTGCCGCCCAGCACGCCATAGCGCAGATGCCGGTAGGTTCGCCTGTCCTTGTTTCGGATGTACCGCCAGAGTTCCTTCACCTTCCGCAGATTCTCCTTGTCCTTCGACACATAGCCGATCGAGGTAGAGACGACAGTAATCATCTCAAGATACGAAAGCATGTACTCCCGCAGATGCTTCTCCTCGATCGCCCACGGATCCACGAGGTCGATCATCATATAATTGACCCGGAGCTGCTGGTCGATGCGGCGCACCATCGTCTTTTCCGCCACGGACTGTCCCTCGCGGCCGATATAATACCGATAAAAATCCACGTTCAAGTAATAAAATTTCTTGACATACGGAAGCGGAATATACACAAACAAATTGTCCACATAAAAGGTGTGCTCCGGCAGCGTGAGTCCGGATTTCC
The DNA here is from genome assembly GCA_017477005.1 of Lachnospiraceae bacterium. Classification (GTDB taxonomy): domain Bacteria; phylum Bacillota; class Clostridia; order Lachnospirales; family Lachnospiraceae; genus RGIG4930. Next base: position 11,226 of record JAFUXY010000354.1, read on the forward strand.
GCAGCATTTCCGTGCGATAGATCACCGAATGCATCAGGATCGAAAAGCCCTTGATGTTTCGCTTCATGTTCTCCCAGCCGATGACCCTGTCCCTTGGAAACAGAGGAGTGTACATCATATGGCGTTTGCGGCGCTTCCCCTCCTTTTCATAGACATAATTCGTAAGCAGCATGTCAATCTCTTCATGGTCGCTCTCGAGGCGTTTCAGGGTGGAAAGCACCTTTCGATAGGCCGCGTCGTCCACCCAGTCGTCGGAGTCCACTACCTTGAAGTATTTGCCCGTGGCCTGCTGGATCCCGGTATTGACCGCGCCCCCATGTCCTTTGTTTTCCTGGTGGATCGCCCGTACAATATTGGGATATTTCTGCTCGTATTCATCGGCCACATGCCCGGTCATATCGGTTGAACCATCGTTGATAATCAAAATCTCCACGTCCTCCCCGCCAGGCAGCAGGGATTCGATGCATTTGTCCATGAAGCTCTCCGAATTGTAGCTCGGAATCGCAAAAGTCAGCAATTTCATAAAACCCATCCTTATTTACCAATTTGTACTATGTGTTATCTCAAAGATAATACCTATTCTTCGGCAATTATTCAAGGATATTTCAGCAAAAATCTCAATCCCCCCCTTGAACCCCTGCTGATTCTGTGCTATGATGATTTTCGACAAATTTACCTGTACCGTTGAAGCATCCAAAATGCTTCAACCATACAGGAGGAAATATCTTCGGGGCAGGGTGAAATTCCCGACCGACGGTGAGGCTCTTTCGATACCACACAGCGTTATTTTGAAAGAGACGAGTCCGTGAGCCGATGGTGGTTTGATTATTTTTGACTTCAAAAAAAGATGCTGCCATTGGTTGAACGTGGTCCAAATCCACTACCGACAGTACAGTCTGGATGGGAGAAGAATTCGAAAGACAGCGTGGTCTGTTTTTGGTGTGATCGTATCCATTGCCTTTGGAGATTTTCCAAGGGCAATTTTTAATAGGAAACGCTTCCCTTTGCATTTCCTGAACCAAAAAAGGAGGACTTTTTTATGAGCGATTTCACACAAACCAATCCATCCGGGACGATGCGCGGCACGCGAATGGGGAAACAGGTACGCTATATGACGGCCACCGGGCTGCTGTCCGCCGTTGCCTTTATTCTACAGTTTTTTGAGTTCTCCGTTCCGCTGATGCCTTCCTTCATCAAAATGGACCTTTCGGATCTGCCGGAGCTGATCGGCGCCTTCGCGCTCGGTCCCTTTGCGGGCGCTATGATCGCCCTGATCAAAAACCTGATCCACCTTCCGCTGTCGCAGACAGGCGGCGTTGGCGAACTCTGCAACTTCCTGCTCGGCGCCTGCTTCGCCGTGACCGCGGGCACGATCTACAAGCTGCACAAGACGAAAACAGGCGCTATCGCAGCCTCCCTCATCGGCGCTGTCTGCATGGCCGTCCTGTCGTTCCCGATCAACCTGTTCATTACCTATCCATTCTATGAACTGATGATGCCCCGGGAGGCCATTGTAGCCGCCTACCAGGTGATCCTGCCTCGGGTACAGACCTTGGCCGAATGCCTTCTCATCTTCAACGTGCCGTTCACCTTTGTGAAGGCGATGCTCTCGGTCGGGATTACGATGGTTGTGTACAAGCGGCTCTCGCCGATCCTTCATGGATAGGGAGCTATTCAAAAAAGAACTTGCGCAAATGACGCAGGATAAGGAAAAGCGTATGAAGCAAGACAAATCCCGCAAAGCCATACACAAAATTATTTTCATAGAGGTCATCGTATTCCTGCTTCTGACCGGCGCCTTGTTCGCCGGTCTTTTGGTCATGACGGTTCGTCCGTACGACACGCTGATCTCGGAGCATCTGTCGAATCTAAAGGAATCGATCGAGGTGTATCGCAAGGCTGAATCGGATTCCGAAAAGAGTATTGTCGATTGTCTGCAGCTCCAAGTCGATGCGCTCGGCTGGATGATTCGCCACGGTCTGTTGGAACCCACGCCGGAGGCCCTGCGCCCCTATGTGGATCTCCTGCATGCCGAAAATATTCTGATCTTGGATCCCGAATACAATGTGTTGGAAACGGTGCTGCCGGTGGAGGACAAGCCCGATCAGATCACTGGTCCCGGAACCAAAATCAGCGACGACCGGGCTCTTGTTCTGGAGATGGACTTTGCCCAATTGGAAGAAATGTTCAACGAAGCGCTGTCCTGGGAAAAAGGCACCAGCGAAACCGTGATCGGCCGACAGGGATACGCCTTTTCGGTCAACAAAGAAACCAACGAGATCACACACCACCGGGACAAGGCTCTGGAAGGACAGACCGTTCAATGGCTGGCAGGTCAGCCGGAAAAGATGGCGGATGGAAAGATGGGGCTTTTGCAGGTCGGCAATGAGCTGTTGTACGGCACGCTGTCTTTGGAAAAAACCGAGCATTACTATGATGAATACGTGGTTTGCGCCGTGCCTCTCATAGAAATCGCCACCCCGATCTTCGCGAACATCCAGGCCTTCCTGTGGGTCTTTTTGCTGATTACCGTTTTATTTACCTGCTATCTGGTCTTTTCTCTCGGAGAAACAGATACGGTTTCAACGGATATATTGAAGCAATAATTGATCTCCTATTCCTTTCTGGGGATGATCGTCGTCTTTGTCGTTTCCATGTTCTGGTCCAGGCTGAATGCGGTTTCGGACTTTGCTTTAAGCTGCCGGAACCGGGCAGACGACGCAGTCCGAACAGTGGAATCCTACGAACGATCCACGGATCAGATTCAGGAGTTTTACAACGACGAGTACCTGATCCGGTGCCGCCTCGCAGCGGATATTATCACAAAGGCGCCCGCATACCGCACGAGAGCCGGTATGAAAGAGATTGCGAACTTGCTCGGCGTGAACTATGTGTATCTCTTCGATCAGAGCGGAACGGTCGCCGTCACCAACTCTCCGTTTGACCATTTCACACTGAGCGAAAACGAGTCCGATCAGTCTTATGCGTTTTGGCCGCTGTTGGACGGCAATGATTTTGTTGTGCAAGAACCCCTTCCCGACGATGTATCCGGAAAATGGATGCAGTACGTCGGCGTTTCCCTGCGAAATGAAGAGGATCTGGCGGATGGATTCGTCCAGATCGGCGTCCATCCCAAAGAATATGAACAGATTGTCGAAAATATGAATCTCTCCACCAAGTTGAACGCGATCAATATTGCCAACCGTGGTTTCGCGTTCGCCGTCGATGAAGAGACAAAAACGATCACTTATGCGCCGAGGAAAAAATGGGTTGGGAAGGCCGCAGAAAAAATCGGCATCAAGGACGAAAAGATTGCAGACGATTTTGTTGGTTATTTGAAAATAAAGGACACGCTCTATTTTGCGGCGGCGGAAGAAATCGGCTCCAACGACCAGCTTGTCTTCGTCGTGATTCCGTGGGACGACCTGCGTTCCGGACAATGGGGCTTTGTAGTGCTGACCTCCCTGCTGGCGCTCTTCACTATGCTTGGGATGTCGTGGATTGCGCTGCGGAGGCTGAACGAAGCCGAGGGCGAGGCAGTGACTACGGAAGATTGCGCGGATACGGACGAATCTGCGGCGGATCGCCTGAGTGAGAAAACTCCTTCGGAGGATCGCCCGGATACGGATGGAATCACAGAGGAACGCACAAATGCAGACCCCCCTCAAACAGCAGAAAATACTCCGTCCAAACCGAAACGGTTCCGCTGGCTCGACGCATGGGGGATTACGATCAACCAGCAGCTTGAAGCCCGCTGGAAGACTTCGCATCAGCCTTGGAAGCTGAGCTCCGCCGGTGAAAAGACGTTCCGATTGTTTCAAATTGGCATCTTTATTTTCAGCCTGTTCATCGCCTGGGTGCGGCTGTTCGGGGAATCCGTTCTGCCGAAGGATTCGATCATCGTCTACATCATTCAGGAACAGTGGGAAAAGGGGCCGAATATCTTCGCGGCGGCGGCCTGCCTGATGATCCTATGCCTCATTTACGCCGCTGTGAAAATTGCGGATCGGATTTTGTACAGCCTGGCCCGGATCTCCGATACCCGGACTGAGACCGTCTGCCATCTGCTGCGCAGCCTGATCGCCTACGGGTCGGTCATCGCGACCCTGTATTACTGTCTGGCGCAGTTCGGCGTCAACACGAGAACCCTGCTGGCTTCCGCCGGTATCCTGTCCCTCGTGATCGGTCTTGGCGCGCAGGGACTCGTCACGGATATTGTCGCGGGATTGTTTATTATCTTTGAGAATCAGTTCGCCGTAGGCGACTACGTTCAGGTCGGAGATTGGCTGGGATTTGTGACCGAAATCGGCATCCGCACCACGAAGATTTCCTTTCAGGGCGAGGTGAAATGCTTCAACAACAGCGACATTCGCGGCGTGCGCAATCTCTCCGCCAGCGACACTTCGATCGCCAACTGCGAAATCGGCTTCTCCTACGAAGATTCGCTGACAAAGTTGCAGGAGATTTTTGACCAGGAGCTGCCCTTGCTGCAAGAGAAGATCGATGGCGCCACAGGACAGGCGACCTGCTTTGGCATTGTCCGATTGGAGGACAGCGCCATCGTGATGAAATTCCAACTCCCCTGTGAAAGCCGGAAAAAAGCACGGGTACAGGCGGCATTCTACCGGGAACTGCTGCTGCTTTTGGAACGCAACCAGATCGAGTTGCCTTATCCGCATATGACCATCGGGTAGGAAGCCTTTCCTACCCGAATATCTTTTCCAAAATCCCTACATATTCCTGATACACCGACAGGTCACTAAGCTCCGAGACGATGTCGGCGACCGAACGGTAATACCATTCCTGCTCGGCCGGATCCTTCATATTGAATTTGTCCCAGACGCCGCTGCCCTGCTTCTCAAAATCCCGCAGGGTGCTTCGCATATTCG
>JAFUXY010000035.1 GCA_017477005.1 Lachnospiraceae bacterium
AAATATACAGAGAGCTTCTATAATATGCATACCTATTTGATCTCAATTTATCCGCATTTCCACTGCCTTGGCGGGGAATGCCCGTATTCCTGCTGCAAGGGATGGCAGGTGGCGGTAGATGATGAAACCTGGGAGAAATACCAGGCCGTACAGGGCGCCTATGGACGGGGACTTCGTTTTCACGTTTATAAAATGAAAGGGGAACGGTATTTGCGGAAGCTGTTTGATCGCTGCCCGTACTGGAATTCGGATCATTGCTGCCAGTTTCAGGTGAACGGGGAAACGGATCTGATGCCGCTTATCTGCCGTGTTTACCCCAGAGACTCTATTGGATGTGATGTTGAAACAGAAGTCACCTTGGAATTATCCTGTATTGCAGCTGCCAGAATGTTTTTGGATCATCCGGAGCGGCTGGAATTTGTACCAGTGGAAGAGAATGCGCCCGTCTTGTGGCCGCTTGACAACCATGAGAACTGGTTTTATTACTTTTTGAAGGCGGACAGAGAGAGGATGCTGGATCATATCTGGGAAAAAAGTGGAGAGGAGCTGGCGGCCTGTTGGCAAACTTTGTACGCTTTCGTGTACAAAAAACATGACTTGATCGTTATGGAAAAATTTGAGGAAGCGGAGCGGGTCGCCCTCTCCAATCGGGAAGAAGACCTTGGCATGTATTACTTGAATCGTGAGCCAACTTATGCTTTCTTTTCCATTCGCACGATCGACCGGATGATTTTGAATCAAATTGATTATGGGAATCTGAGAAGACGGGAGAGGGCATTTTACAACCTGATCCAAAGTTATCGCAAGCGGTTTAGTTCATTTTATGTGGAGGAGGCGGACCGGTTTTTCGATCAGAAAATCCGGGAAATGATGGAAGCGGGTTATGGGGGCAAATATCGGTCGTATTTCGCCTACTGCATTCAGCAATTATATTTGAGAGCCTATGAAACCTACCATGTGTTGAAGGAATTTTTGTTCGCGGTACTCTATACGCAGCTTTTGATGATGTTTGATCTGGTCGATTATCTGGACAATGGCGAAAAAGTGGCCAATCTGGACAGGCAAAGCGAGATTCTGATGCTCTGCGAGAGGGGAGTCCGCCACAATGCAAGCCTGACCTGGAACCTGCTGCAGATCATGCGAAAGGAGTTTTTGTAGGGTTAGGAACTTCCCACAACTCCCGCTTTCGTGCGATCATCTCATCTATCCGCGCAATGTATTGTTCCACGTCCTTTACATTGGCGGCCCGGATCGTTTTGTAAGGCCGCGTGGAGACTTTTTGTGGAGAATCCATCAGACTATTGGAGAATAGATTCATCTGTCCCACCCGTTTGGAAATGGCGCCGGCGCCGCAGGCCGCGATGTCCTGCACCTCTTCCATGATCAGGATGTTGTAGATCCCTTCTTTTCCGACAGGAGCAAAGCCAATATTTTCCAGATTCCCCGCAATGTCCTTCTGGCGATAGAGGTAATACGGCTCCATCTGCATTTTCTTTGCCGCTGCAAATACCCGCCCCAGGATCCGGTCAGACTGATGGAAGGAAGCAGCGCCAAACTGCGCCCATTCCTCGCGAAGCCTTGACGCGCGTTTCAAAGCCAAAGAGTGTACAGTCAGATTATCCGGACCAAGCTGCATGACCTCTTCAAGTGTCGCAGCCACGGCCTCATCATCTTCGCCGGGAAGTCCCGCGATCAAATCCATATTAATATGCGAAAAACCAGCTTTGCGTGCCTGCAAAAACGCCGTCCGTGTGTCCTCGGTAGTATGCCTGCGCCCGATGGTGTCCAGGGTCTTTTGTTGAAACGTCTGCGGGTTGATGGAGATGCGCAGATCCCCGAATTCCCGGATGGTCTCGAGCTTGTCCATTGAGATGGTATCGGGTCGTCCCGCTTCGAGGGTCCATTCCGCAAGATGCGAGAGGTCGAAGGATTCGCGGAGCGCACCGAGCAGACGGCGCAGCTGCGTCGCCGAAAGCGAGGTGGGCGTTCCGCCGCCAATATAGATAGCGGAAAGTGGACGTCCGGCAAAAATCTGAGCAGTTGCCCGAAGCTCTTGGATCAATGTATCCAAATAGACCTCGACTAGATGCTGATATCGCGCGATCGGATACGAGGAGAAAGAGCAGTAGAGGCAGATGCTCGGGCAAAACGGGATTCCGACGTACAGACAGTAGCCCGCCTCGTTGTCGAATCTCTGGATCAGAGTGTTTTCCCGTTCGGCGATGGCGTAGGCCAGGTCTGTTTTTTGGGCAGATGTGCGGTAATGAGTGCGCATATACGCCCGAACCTGTGGCAGATCGTCGCCATGGCGGTATCTCGCCAGCATCAGACGCACGGGTCGGATGCCGGTCAGGGTTCCCCAAGGAAGCTCCTTTCCGGTTGCCTGCGAGAGCAGGTCATACAAAACCAGCTTCAGGGCGTTTTTTAACGTCGGGCGGTCGCAGCCATAGACCGAGACGGCCTTTGAAACCTGGTCTTTGAAGGAGGTATCCGCATCTGAAAGAATCGATCCCCTGATCCAAATCTGCACCGAATGCAGGGAGAACAGGAGTTTTAACGTAATACCCGGTTTCCAAAACTCTGTCTCGGACGCTTTGGCCGCAGTTTTCGGCTGCAGGACCAATTGCTGGTGTCGGGCAAGCTGCGAATCGGAATGGGAAGACAGGTTCTCAAACCGCACATCTGCATGCGGAAAAAATGCCCGAAGCAGGCTCCGGACATCGTATTCAAAGGATGGTTCATTGAGGAAGACAAAAATTCGTGTATTCATTGCAAAAATGGATTATAACGTTTTTCGTTGGCAATCGTACTTGTTCCTTCGTGTCCCGGAAAAAGCACAGTATCGTCCGGCAGTGTGAAGCATTGATCTTTGATACTGCGAACTAAGGTAGAGAGGCTTCCGTCCAGAAAATCCGTCCGGCCGATCGATCCGGCAAAGATGGTATCTCCGCAGAACAGAGACTTTTCTTCAGGCAGATAGAAGCAGCAGCCGCCCGCCGTATGTCCGGGCGTGAACAGGACTTCGATCTGAAATCCGGCCAAGTTGAGTGTTTCATGGTCTTTGACGAACACATCCGCATGGTAGGATTTTCCGCCGAAACCCATTTCGCCCGACAGATTGCGGCGTGGATCCGAGAGGGTTTCTTTTTCCTTTTCGTGGGCATAGACCGGGATCTTCTGATCTGGAAAAGAGGCGAGGAAATCTACGATTCCATCGGCGTGGTCAAAATGGCCATGAGTCAGCAGAATCGCTTTCGGATGATATCCATTCGCTTTCGCACGGTCGGCCAATTTTTGGCCGCTGTCCCCCGGATCCACCACTAGCATTTCATGGGTATCTTTGTGGATCAAAAAATAGCAATTGGTCTGCACAGGACCGACGATGTAATGTTCTATTTGCAGGTTGGTCATTTTCTTCCTCCTAACCACTCGCTCTCTCAATATCAATCACGCTTTCCACTTTTCGGATGCGGTCGATCAGTTGCCCGAGCTGTTCCCGGCTTTTGACACCGAAGGAGACATCGATGGTGGCTACGCCCTGGCGATTGGTGCGGGCGTTCATCCCCCGGATATCAATATCCCGTTCTGCGAAAATGCGCGAAATGTCCACCAAAATACCGGTGCGGTTGTTCGTATAGACGTGGATCTCCGCGGAGAACAGAGAGCCGGTTTCCTTCTCCAATATCTCCGGCTGCCACTCCGCTTCGATCAGACGTACCTTGTCCGATTCAGGCAGATTGATAATATTGATACAGTCCGTCCGGTGCACGGTCACGCCGCGTCCTCTTGTCACAAAGCCGATAATCTCGTCGCCCGGAACCGGATTGCAGCATTTGGAGAACCGCACGGATACATCGTACAGTCCCTGTACCACAATGCCGCTTTGGGTAGGCCGGTGCGGATGGAATTTGTGGGCTTCGGAGGGCTTTTGCAGCGCAATATCCTCAAGTACTTCCTCGTCGGTCTTGGTCAGCGGGTGCTCCTTCAAATAGGCGTTGTTCATCCGGTTCACGACTGCGCCTTCCTTGAGGCTGCCCTGCCCGACGGCAGCCAAGACAGCGTCCCAGTTCTTGAAGCCGTATTTTCGAAGCACCTTCTCCTGGTATTTGGGCTTGTTGATCTTGTCGAAGTCCAAGCCCTTGGCTTTGGCGGATTCGGTCACAAGCTCGCGGCCCTTGCCGATATTTTCCTCCTTGAAGGTGCTGCGGAACCACTGATTGATCTTGTTTTTGGCCTGCGCCGACTTGACCAATGCCAGCCAGTCCCGGCTTGGCCCTCTGGAATTTTGAGAGGTAATAATCTCGATGCGATCGCCATTCTGGATCGTATAATCGATCGGCACCAACCGTCCGTTGACCTTTGCGCCAACCATCTTGTTGCCAACAGCGGAATGGATACTGTAGGCAAAATCGATCGGAGTAGAGCCCATCGGCAGATTCTTGACATCTCCGGCCGGAGTGAAACAAAATACTGCGTCCGAAAACAGGTTCAGATCGCTTTTCAACAAGGAGACAAATTCGCGGTTGTCCGACATGTCCTGCTGCCATTCCAAAATCTGCCGCAGCCAGGAGAGCTTTTCTTCTTCGCGGTTGATCGTAGAACCCTCTCCGCTTTCCTTGTATTTCCAATGCGCCGCGATACCGTACTCACTGGTCCGATGCATTTCGTAGGTGCGGATCTGGATCTCGAACGGAGCGCCGGTCGGCCCAATCAGCGTCGTATGGATCGACTGGTACATATTGGGCTTCGGCATTGCGATGTAATCCTTGAACCGCCGCGGAATCGGCGTATAATTCGCATGAACCACACCCAAGGCCGCATAACAATTTTTGATATCGTTTACAATGATGCGTATGGCGAACAAATCATAGATTTGGTCTAAGGTCTTGTTTTGATTGACCATTTTTTTGTAGATCGAAAAGAAATGCTTGGCCCGGCCTTCGATTTCCGCCTTGATCCCAGCCGCTTCGATATAGCCGCGCACGTCGTCAACCAGACTTTGCACGTATTCGTCGCGCTCTTTCT
>JAFUXY010000355.1 GCA_017477005.1 Lachnospiraceae bacterium
CAAGGAGGCGGCGGACATCCGGACATCAGACCAGCTCGCCCTCCCGATACCGAAGGCGGAGTATGTCGATGAAGTGATCGAGCCCAGCGAAATCCAAAAGGAGATGGTGAAATCCTTCGGGAAGAGGGCCGAGGCCGTCCGGGGCGGGGGGATCGACCCTTCCGCGGACAACATGCTAAAGATCACGAACGATGGGCGGAAGTGCGCATTAGACCAGAGACTGGTCAACCCGATGCTCCCCGATGAGGACGACACCAAGGTCAACCGCTGCGCCCAAAGGGTGTATGAGATCTGGGAGGAAACTATGCCCGACAGGTCTACGCAGCTCGTGTTTTCCGACCTGTCCACGCCCAAGAGCGACGGCTCGTTCAATGTCTATGACGACCTGCGGGACAAGCTTGTGGCGAAGGGGATCCCGGAGAACGAGATCGCATTCATCCACGACTTCAACACGGAGGCGAAGAAATCCGCCCTGTTCAGGAAGGTGAGATCCGGACAGGTGCGCGTGCTGATGGGATCCACCCAGAAAATGGGAGCCGGGACCAATGTGCAGGACCGGCTGATCGCCCTGCACCACCTGGATGTGCCGTGGCGGCCGTCCGACCTGGAGCAGCAGGAGGGACGCATCCTCCGCCAGGGAAACCGGAATCCCGAAGTGAAGATTTTCCGCTACATCACCAAGGGATCCTTTGACCAGTACATGTGGCAGGTGCTGGAGAACAAGCAGAAGTTCATTTCGCAGATCATGACCTCGAAATCGCCGATGCGTTCCTGCGAGGATGTGGACGATGCAACACTGAATTTTGCCGAAATCAAGGCATTGGCAACGGGCAACCCACTGATCAAGGAGAAAATGGAACTGGACATACAGGTCTCGAAGCTCAAGCTGCTGAAATCGAACCACATAAGCGCAAAATACAGGATGGAGAATGACATAGCCAGGAAATATCCCGCAGCTATCGTGCAGCTTTCCGAGAGGATCAGTGGCATGAAGGACGACTTGGCTACTACGGAAGGATTTATTGAGACGATGAACGAGAATTTTGAGATGACCGTGGACGGGAAGTCTTACACGGAAAGGAAGGAGGCTGGGGCGGCGCTGCTTGAGGCGGCAAAGCGTGACACGGCCTACGGAGGGGGGAGAGAGGTGGGCGAATACCACGGATTTTCCATTCATATCGAATACCAGCTGATCACGAACACATACCGGCTTACGCTGGAGCGTAGGCAGAAGTATACAGTAGAAATGGGCAGGGACGGCGGCGGGAACATCACAAGGATCCACAACGCCATCGCAGGGATTGGGCAGGAGCTGGCCAAGGCCGAAAGCCGGTTAAAGGCGACGGAAGAGGAGTTCGCCATAGCGAAAACAGAGGTTGGAAAGCCGTTCGCCCAGGAGGCGGAGCTGAAGGGCAAGCAAGAGCGGCTCGCCGAACTGAACGCGCTGCTCAATATGGACTCATTAACACCTGCCGGCGGAGCCCAACCAATAACCCAAACGAAGCCCAAACGTGAAAATGTGGTGGTTCCATACAGACCGAATCCGTCTAAGGTGACACAAAGACGAACGGTAGCAAGATAGGAGGGAGGCGCAAAATGCAGGAAAAAGCCATTTCCATTCACACGATAGGTTACCGTATCAAAGGAAAGCCGGGAAGCTGGTTTGTGGAGGATGTCGCGGAAGTAGAAGGTAAGAAATTCTTTTTGATGGAGAGCGAGGATTATGGGACAGAGATTCCGTATATCGTCATATCGGAATCGGGGGAGGCTGTCATAGACCCGTGCTATGTCGGTTTGGGAGACCGGGAGAGGCAGAAGATACGGTACTTTCTGGAAGCAAAGAAAAGTGGATTAAAACCGACAGGGGCAAAAGTAAAGGGGAGTGGCAACAGGCGATCTGTGCTGGCCAGGCTCAGGGAGAAACAAAAAATCGTGGAAGAAACAAGGCGGCAAACAGGTTTGCATAATTGAAGGAGACAAGAAGATGACATACGCATACATACGGGTATCCAGCAGGGATCAGAATGAGGACAGGCAGATACAGGCGATGGATAATTTGAAGATTTCAAAGGAGAACCGGTTCATAGACAAGCAATCCGGTAAGGATTTTGAGCGCACGCAATACAAGAGCATGGTCGCCCACATAAAGAAGGGGGATCTGCTGTACATCCTGAGCATCGACAGGTTGGGGAGGAACTACGAGGAAATCCAGAAACAGTGGAGGATCCTGACCAAAGAGATCGGCGTAGATATCTGCGTAATCGACATGCCACTTTTGGACACCCGCACGGCGAAGGATCTGATGGGCACATTTATAGCAGATCTGGTCCTCCAGATCCTTTCTTTTGTTGCGGAAAACGAACGGAGGAACATCAAGCAGAGGCAGGCCGAGGGGATCGCTGCTGCGAAAGCCCGGGGCGTAAGATTCGGCCGCCCTGTCAAAAAGCCGCCCCAAAACTTTCAAAAACTGGTAAAGGAGTGGGAACACAAGATGATCTCAATAGAAGACATCCTCTGCCAATGTGATATGTCGGAAAGTACGTTTTATCGGCGTTTGCGGGAGCTTCGGAAGAAGAGAAGAGCGTAGACGAGGTGTCAAAAGGTGTACTTTTTGACACGAAAAACCCATAAAATTTTATCATAGTCTATGGTTGTTTGCAATAAAAATCAAATCAGAATATTACATTTTTGGGTAAAACTGCTCAATTTGATGATTGCAGTATAGTCTAATGGGATTATCCAACATGTTTGGATATGACATTTGGCAGTTAAGGTACATTTGTCAAAAGGTACACCTTTTGAAATCCTATCAATACGATGTGGCATTTTTACAATAACTCATGATGAATTTCAACCGACAGTACATTCGTTTTATATGACTGTAGTTTAATATAATAGCATGGAATACATAGGTCAGAACGATAAATTTAATGTGATTTACGAAACTTATCATAAAAGAATATTTTTACATTTGAACCGGAAGATAAACAACAGGTCAGATGCAGAGGATCTGACGGAGGAGGTTTTTGTTCGTTGCTATAGGAACCTGGCATCCTTCGATGAAGCCAAGAGTTCAATAGGTACATGGCTCTATGTGATAGCGAATAATCTTTGGAAGAATTATCTTCGTGACAAAAGAGTGCATTCCTCCATTGACGATTATGAAGATGTATTTACAGCAAAAGAAATGACGGATGCGTCTATTATGGCTGAGGAACGGAGAAAAGCGGTTGAAAGGGTTATGAGCTTGCTGGACGAGAAGGAGCGGGCTATAGTGGTTATGACCTTTTATCATGGGATGAAATCGAATGCAATCGGGAAAAAAATGGGGATGTCAGATGCCGGTGTACGTATGAAAAAAAGGCGGGCGCTTTCTAAGATGAGAAAATTTTTAGAGAAAGAACATTGGTCTGGGGAATGGGGATAAAACGCAGGTATGCAAAAACTATAACGGTATATCAGATGGAGGTTGCCGAATGTGGGGCAGCTTCTTTGGCTATGATTTTGGCATATTTTGGAAAGAATGTTTCTTTAGAGGAAATGCGAGTTGCAGCTGAGGTATCTCGCAATGGATGCAATGCAAAAAATCTGGTTAAAGCGGCACGGGAATATGGATTAGAGGCGCATGTTTTTTCTATGGATGCTGAGCAGACTACTATGTTACAGCCTCCATGCATTATTTATTGGATGGATAACCATTTCTTGGTCTATGAAGGAAAAAAAGGGAAAACGATTTTTTTAAACGATCCTTCATTCGGTAGACGCAGATTATCGTTTCAAGAGTTTCAGGATGGACATTCTGGAGTCGTACTCACATTTTTTCCAAATGAATTTTTCATCAAGGGAAAAGGGAATGCTTGCAAATGGTGGAATACTGCTGAAAAAAATCATGCCTCGCAAGCGTGGATAATCTTTATAGCATTTATCATAGATGTTTTGCTGGCATTGTTAGAGGTCGGTTTTTGTAAATGTATAGGAGATGTTGCAACTTGTGTTTTTATGGGAAGAGATTTTTTACATGGGTTTTTATCATCCACTTTGCTGATGCCAAGTGTATGGATTTTAGGTTTTTGTTGCCGTAATTATATTTTGCAAAAGAAATTATTACAGAATAACAGCGACCTTTCTTCCCGTTTTTTATCTCATCTATTTCTTTTGCCAGTTTCGTTTTTTGAACAAAGATATGCCTCGGATATTTCGAATCGGATAAAAAATGTTGCGCGGCTTTGCCGGTTTATTAATGAAGAAGGTCCCAAGTGTTGCTCATTAATAGTCAGAATTCTAGTCTATAGCATAGCCCTTTTAATAATCTATCCTCCGTTCGTTTTTGTGGGGATAATTTCTTTCGCGTTTTATATGTTGATGGGATTAATGATTCAGCCTTATTTGAGGGAAATCCACATACGGGATGAATTAGCTGATAGCGAATTATATGGGAGATTTCGAGCGGGAATCTCACAATTGGATTCATTGCGGGCATCAGGAACAGAGCTTGCTTTTGTCCGTGGATTATATCAGCGATATGAGAAGAATAGTTATTTATGGAAGCAAAAAAATAAGGGGGAACTCATTGAGAGGGAGATTGGGACTGCTATAGCCGCAATATCCTTTGCCTGGGTTCTTGCACCCGCGATGGCTGCTGTGATAGGACATAATATGGGGATAGATTTGTTTTATACAGCCATAGTTTTGTACGGTCTGGGATGCAGGGCTGAAGTATCGCTTTTGCATTTTTTTCAATCGCTTTCTTACCGTGTTGGGGAAATGGATCGCATAATGGATATTATGGAACATCCGGCAGACAAAGCATTTGAAAGAAAGTCATGTTTGCCAATCGAAAGTAAACTGAGAGGCCGTGTTGAAGTAAGGCATCTATGTTATGGGTATGGGAAGTCAAAAAGAATGCAGGTGAATGATGTCAGTTTTTCAGTTGATTGCGGAAAGTGCATTGCGATTACGGGAGCATCGGGAAGTGGAAAAAGCACTGTGGCAAAGCTGGTTTGCGGTTTATATTCGCCGAGGAGTGGAGAAATACTGATGGATGGCATGGAGTTAGCAGATTTGCCCTCGGAGATAGTCCATGCAAGCGTTTCCTATGTCGGTCCTAATATACGGCTGTTTTCGGGCACGGTGCGCGAGAACTTGACGATGTGGAATCGAAGCATATTGGAGGAGGATATGGTGCGTGCAGCAAAGGACGCCTGTATTCATGAAGTGATTGTTCAAAGGCCAGGGGCGTATGATTACTTTGTAGATGAGAATGGAAGAAATTTTTCAGGGGGACAGTGTCAGAGGCTTGAAATAGCCAGAGCCCTCTCTATTAATCCCTCTATATTGATTTTGGATGAAGCGACAAGCTCATTGGATTCTTTGACAGAACGGATGATCATAGACAATATCAAACGAAGGGGATGCACTTGTATCATCATAGCGCATCGCAGAGGTGCAATGCGAGATTGTGAAGAGGTCATTATCATGGAGGAAGGACGTGTCAAATCAAGAGGCAGATACGATAAATGTGACAGAAACTTTAGGGAAGGAAATTTTAATGGATGGGGGGCAGACATTAATTACGGATAATGGGGACGATGCCTTCTGCGTAATTGAAGGGGATGTGATGGTGTTCATGATACCCTATAATCATGGTTTGGCTGGAAAAAGATTGTTTTTATTGGAGACAGGGAAAAAGAGGGTGATACCCTCGTTTTGCTACCGTGATGAAGATTATCGTGAATGGA
The DNA here is from genome assembly GCA_017477005.1 of Lachnospiraceae bacterium. GTDB lineage: Bacteria > Bacillota > Clostridia > Lachnospirales > Lachnospiraceae > RGIG4930. The sequence goes on from JAFUXY010000355.1 coordinate 5,739, forward strand.
GATTTGCTATTGTTGCAAGGGATCATGCCAAAATTGTCCGCATGAACCATGCGGCAACCTCAGTTCTGAAGAAGAAATTTCTGGCACAGGTTTTAGGAGAAAATGCGGCCGATGAACAGTTTGAAACACTGCTTGTTGACCGATATCTGACAAATTGTACTCGAGAGGATGCACAGATTTATAAAATGCGTCAAGAAACATTGAAAATAAGAAAGCAGCTTCGGGGGAAGGGTACAGATGAAAACGAAGAAGAACTAGGTTCCGTGGTGTGGACCAATGAAACCTACAGGGCGGTAAGCTATCTTTGCAATGAAAATAACGTAGTTTGCGCAGATTATCCAAGAATAATGGAGATATCGGGCAGGCAAGTGGGTTTGTCAGATGTCGCAAAAGTTTCCGGATTTTCGTATCATGTTGTGAATTTAAAAAAAGGATGGTGGAAACAGAGAACCTCGCCTTTAATCGTTCAGGACGGCAATGGAAAAATATATGCCCTTCAGCCTTATGCTGAAGGGCGCTATCGAATCTATGATCCTGATTCAGGAACCATAAATAAACTAAAAAAGAAAAAGGCATTAGAGTTTGTTGGAAGAGCATACTCCATAGATTGGCTGCTTCCAGCACAGTTATCCGATTATTCGTCTGCATTCTCATTTGTGGCGAGGGGGATTTATTTATCGGACTGCGCAAAGTATGTTCTGCTTTGTGCAGTAGAGATTGCCTTGATCTTTGCCGTAATGGTTTATTTGTATGGAATTATTAACAGAAAGCTCCTGTCAGATGGTAGTGTAATTTGGGGAACCTGTGCATTGTCATTGTGTCTGGTAGCAGTCCTCGCGGTAAATTTAATACGGAAAATCGTTCTTCTGGATGCAGGAACACGCATCATTGAGAGTATGCAAAGGGCATTATACGATCAAATATTTCACATGCCTCTTTCCCGGTTCAGGCAAGGATTAAGGAATCATATGCCGCAAAAGGTATATCAATTTGGGGAGGCAGCATATGGAGGGTTTTTTGGTGCGATGTCTCTGGCTTGGGAATTGATTTTGGGGTTTAGCGTATTGTTATTATTATCACGGCTGTTGGGGGCGTCCACGGCATTACTGGGATTACTGTTCGTGTTTTGCTCGTTGATGGCAATCCTTTTAGCGGCATTACGGAATAAACTCAAGAACAAATGTAGTCAAGAAAGAAGATCCGCCCAGTCTCAGATACGGCAGATGATCCATGGAATAATAAAAATTCGTAGCTGCGGGAGCGGGGAAAGAAGTATTTTTGAATACATAACCCGCCACAGGAAAGCCGAAATTTGGGAGGCAAAAAATAAAAAGATATTAAATTGGTTGGGGACGAGTTTTTTTTATGTTTCATTGCCCGTTTTCGCATTTGGCTTAATGAAGGCAGGAGTTGTTGGGTGGAATGGAGGGACAGGGATATTATTACTTCCGTCCCTTTGCATCTTTTTTCTTATATATAGTTGCAGCATAGCATCATCTGCAGGGCGATGCTTTCGATGGATAAGCGAATGGCGTGAGCTGCATTCTATGTTATCTTTTGGCACTGATGCGGATGAAAATGAATTACTTAAGGGGAAGACGATTCGTAGGATAGAGATAAATGATGTACATTTTAGATACCAGCAAGATGAACCGGAACGGATTCGGGGAGTAAGCCTTATCATACAGGATGGCGATTATATTGGCATTGTGGGAAAGTCTGGTTCCGGAAAATCCACACTTCTAAAATTGCTGTTAGGAATGGAACGTCCAACTAGCGGGAAAATCTTTTATAACAACATGGATCTTGACAGGTTGGATCGCAGAACCCTCAGGCGATCCTTTGGTGCGGTATTGCAGACCGAAAAACTGATTCCGGGTAGTATTTATGACAATATAGCGTTGCATGACTCAAAGATTTCACAGTCAGAATTGGAAAAGGTTTTGTCTATGGTCGGTCTTGGCACAGAATTAAAGAGCTGGCCGATGGGATTGCATACGCAGGTTAGTGACACAGGCGAGGACTTATCCACGGGTCAGATTCAAAAAATATTGCTGGCAAGGGCTATACTGCATAGACCGGGGATATTGTTTCTAGATGAGGTGACCAGTTCTTTGGATGACGATTCTCAGTCTGGTATCGTTGAATGCCTTCAAAATATGGACGCAACAAGAATAGTGATTTCACACAGGATTCAAACATTGAGGGGCTGCGACAGGATACTTGTAATGGATGAGGGGCGGGTTATAGAGGATGGCAGTTATGAAGAATTGATGGAGTCAAAAGGGATATTTTATCAGATGGCTGAAAAATTTGCATAACTTTATGAAAATTGTTTGTTACATATCCTCGATTGCTGTGTATATATTTATAGAAACACCGATAAAAGTCACAGATTTTGGAGGAATGCTATGATGGATTTGGAACTGTACGAAGCATATGAGGGAATGAATGGGACGATACAATTTCGCAGATGCGCCGGGATGGAGAAGACGCGTAAGGAACTGTCAAAACTTGAGGACATTGAAGAGATTCCTTATTATGATTTTCTCACGCGGGCAAAGGTGGGAAGGGAATACTTTCGTTATATGTCGGGCATGAGAAACATTAAAGCGGATCTTGTGGCAACATCTAGGAAGCTGCAGCGAGTAAATCAAAACCTTGAGAGGACGAAGCATTACCCAGATGTGGCGTCTAATAGACACCAGCTTTTGGATGAGAAGAGTAGATACATTTCACACATTAACAAGTGGCAAAGGGTGTTATGGGATACGTCGAGGGTAAAGGTTCAGAACTGTGCAAAGGCGTTGGGGAAAGAGGTTTTGCCGGATATCGAGTTTATATTTTATGTCGATGTTGACGCTGTATGATGTCATATCTTAAGGCAGGGTCATGGAGTGGGCGGGGTGTTTTAACAATGCCTTTATACGAGGGAGATTGTTGTATGGAGCATATCGATATTGAGAATACATTATATGATGTCTTTGACCTGGAGAAAATAAATGCTTCTGTCGGGTTGGGGAAGATGATCAAGGATGTGGAGAGGGGATATGAATTGGATTCTGCGCATCCCGCGGACAATTTTTTGGAAAAAATATCGCGCACGGGGCGCGGTTTTGCAGCGAGAGGGGAGATTATAGAATTATTTGGCGATGATTTAGAAAATATCCGAGCAGCACAGAAGAATCCGGAGATAGATGATGAATTGTAATGTGACCCCCTACGATGGTGAGGAAAACTATATTTTTATCAGTTTTGATTATCAGGATGGCGCTAGAGTGTTTCCTGCTTTAGAAATGCTTGGAAGAATGGGATACCGCGTCTGGTACGATGACAGAACCCGTAAGGGGGATTATTGGGCGGAGGTGATTGCAGATAAATTAGTTCATGCATGCATGTGCCTTTTTTTCGTTTCACATAAGGCCATTAGGGCTCATAGCTGTCGAAAGCAGATTAATTATGCCTTATTGGGAGGCATTCCAGTTGCCTTGGTTTTTTTGGAGGCAATACAGACAACCTTAGCAATGCGAATGCAGTTGTCTATTCTGCAGGAAATCTCCCTAGAAGAATTTAATGATGATTCCAGTGCTTTGGGGGCAGTCTGTACAGAAATGCCGAGATGTCGTGGAAAAGAAATGCCAGAAATTGAGATTCAAGACTGGTCATCGTGGAATCCAGATCCCGGTAATTCAGAACATGAAAACAGATTCGCGCTGGACGAATGGCTAGTACATGAGAGGATGCAGGAGGCTATGAGAATGGATACAGCTAAAACAAGCATTTCGAATGATCAAGGTGAAAGTCATCGGCAAACAGCAATACTCCCTCCGAAGCAGTTTTTAATTACGAGAGATTCTACCGGTGAAGAACGAAGGATTTTAACAGAAATTTTTCTTATCGGTGCATCCGAAGACGTGG
>JAFUXY010000356.1 GCA_017477005.1 Lachnospiraceae bacterium
AAGAGGACGAGACGAGGAGGTCCGCAACCTCTTCCTGCGAGGATCGATGTTCATGGGAGCGTGTGAGCTTTCCACCCATCTCCTGTATGACCGAGAGAAGTCCCGCCCTGGTAGGATTGGTGTTGACGTTTCGAAGCAGCAGTTCTCCTTCGGGTGCCAACAAGCCCGCCGCCAAAAACGGCGCTGCCGAAGAAATATCCCCGGGGATATGAATTTCCTGTCCTCGCAAGGTTTGTCCCGGACGGAGCAGGGTGGTGTTTTTTTCCACAATAATATCCGCGCCAAAGGCAGCAAGCATGCGCTCCGTGTGATCCCGGGAAATGGCCGGTTCGATGACCTTTGTTTCTCCGCTTGCGGATAATCCGGCCAGCAAAATGCAGGATTTGACCTGCGCCGAAGCCACCGGCGTTGTATAGGTCATGCCGGACAGCAAGGCTCCTTCTATCTCCAGTGGCGCGCAGTCGTTTTGGCGGACGGAGGTAATATGGGCGCCCATCTTCGTCAGCGGATCTATGATTCGCCGCATCGGTCGTTTTTGGATCGAAGCGTCGCCTGTCAGTACCGTCCGGAAAGGCGCCGCCGCCAAAATCCCGGAAATCAGCCGCAGCGTTGTTCCACTGTTTCCAACGTCAAGCGTGGTCTCGGGAGCCGACAATCCGCCCAGGCCCTTGCCCTCAATCCGTACCTCTTCCTTGTCTATTTCGATGGCTATGCCCAGCCGTCTGAAGCAGTCGATGGTCGAGCGGCAGTCGGCGCCGTCTAAAAATCCCAGAAGCCTGGTCGTCCCTGTCGCTATGGCGCCGAGCATCACGCCCCGGTGGGAGATGGATTTGTCTCCTGGTACCGAAATGTCTCCGTGAATGGTTCTTGTTTTTGAAATCGCTCTATGCTCCATCTGTGGTCACTTTCTCCTGTGAATCGTGTATCCTGCGTCCGCTAAGATCTGCATCGCCTTGTCCCTAGAGGTCTCGTCGTAGAGCTCGATATGGAGCACGCCTTCCCGGAATTCGCGGTTGTGAATGATGCCGACGTTTTTGATATTGACCTCCTGTTGCGCAAGCAGGGTCGCGACGCGGGCAATCTGCCCGGCTTCATCCGCCATATCCAGATAGAAATCGTGGTTGCGCGGTAGCAATCCGGTCTTCATGGCGGGCATGGAGTCCCGGTATTCCTTGGCGCCGGAAAAGAAATCCAACAGCTCTTCGGTGATCCCGTCTTCTACGATGCGTCTGGCCGACTGCAGTGCCGTATCGTACATATCGATGAGCCGCAGTATTTCGTCCCGATTTTCAACGCAGATGTTCTGCCACATCACCGGCGAAGATGAGGAAATGCGGGTAATGTCCTTGAAGCCCCCGGCTGCAATCGTCCCTAGAATCCCCTCCGGCGTGTCGTTGTCGCGAACGAAGTTGACCAAGGTAGCGGAAATGATGTGCGGCAAATGGCTGATCGCGCCGGTCGCATAATCATGGAGTGGTGGGGTTGTCTCAAGGGTAATCGGCCCTAATGACGCGATAAACTGCTGAAATTCCGCAAAGGTCTCTTTGGGCAGGTCCTTTGAGCGGGTCAAAATGTAATACGCATTTTCGA
>JAFUXY010000036.1 GCA_017477005.1 Lachnospiraceae bacterium
AACTGCTCGCAGAGCTGCGGCTGCAGCGATCCAAGGAAACAGAGCCGGAAAAAAACTCGAAGGAGGAAAGCCATACAGTGCATTGCTATACGTTTCACGGTGCCAAGGGGCTGGAATTTGACCACGTATACATTGTGGATGCCAACGAAGGAATCACCCCTTCGAGGCTGGCCAGGACTACGGTCCAGATCGAGGAGGAACGCAGGATGTTTTATGTGGCGATGACGAGAGCCAAGCACGAGCTGTCGATTGCTACGATTATGCGTCTCGGAAACGAAGAGCTCTACCCTTCGAGATTCCTAAAAGAGCTGGGGGAGGGGTTTTCATGAATCGCTATAGGCGGTGAGAAAGGTTTGGAGGACTGTTTGCATGTTCTGCTCCGCACGAGTGGAGGTTCTTTTCAAGAGCGGATTGACGGTGTGGGTATAGGTAGGCGTAGACCGATGAGATTGAGCTTGTTGATATCACCACAAATCTATGGTATTATACCCGACGGATCAAAGATATGGAATTTTGTTTCCGGACGAGGTATACCGGCAAATGACGGCAAGCAAACGCCGATGAAGGGGCATCCCGTCTTTATTGGACAGCATGCAACGGGAACGTGCTGCCGTGGCTGCCTGAAAAAAATGGCACGGTATAGAGAAGGGCAAGGGATTGTCCGGTGAAGAGATAGAGTATATTTCGGATGTGGTGGTGCAGTGGATTGAGAGGGAAATGAAAAATTAGAGCTTAATGCCACGCTTGAAGTATGCTATCTACATCTATTTCAGGACGTAATGGAGATTCATAATGCAAGAGAACGCTGCAATACCAAAGAACGCTGCAATACCAAAGAACGCTGCAATGTCAGAGAACGCTACAATGCCAGAAAAAATCGATATCCCGTCAAATATACCGCCGAAGTATCGCCAGAAGTATGCGGATATCACGGAGCGGATTATACCATTCTGTGAAGAATATATGGACTCGGATTATTCGGCATTATGTATCCACGCTTTGCAGAAACTTTGCCGTAAAAAGAATGAGCCGATGTCATCCGGCAAGAATAATATGTGGGCAGCAGGAATCGTCTATGCCATCGCCCAGAACTGTAATCTCATAGGGAACAAAGGCGATTTGCTCTTAGGACGTGGCAAATATAAGCTGAAAGCGGATGATATCTGCGGTGCTTTTGGTGTATCGAAAGGCGGAGTTGCGGAAAAGGCAAAGGGCATCCGAAAGGAATTGGCGATATCACAGAGCAAGAAGGAGTGGTTAGTACCATCAATGCATGATGCCGCACGGTTGCGGAAAGACTTTGACCGTCTGATGAGAGGATTACGCTGAATAATAGAATGGTTGATATGATAACAATGAACGAAGAGACGGAATTGACAGGAAAATGGAAATGAGGCAAACGGTCGACACCATCTATATTTATCACGGTTCAGACCACTACGATTTCCAAAGCTGCGTCCGTGGAAACCCAAACAGATAGACTGGCTGGAGGAATTAAAGCCGGGAAAGGTACCGAATCCAGATCAGCTTTGGGAGTTCTATGCTCCGAACTAGTGCTATCTGGATTTCGAGAAGCTGGCAGAGGAGTACGATGCGATTGAGCTGCTGAATTCGAGGCGGTTCCGGGACAGCTTGAATACGTGGGATTGCGATTGTGTATATGCGATGAATGGGGAGAAGATAAGGGAAGAAAATGAAGATCATGATATCTCCGGCAAAGCAAATGAAGGTGGACACGGACACCTTTGAACCAATATCACAACCTGTGTTCATAGACAGGGCAGAAGCACTGAAGGACTGGATAAGAAGCCTTTCCTATGAGGAGCAGAAAGCTTTATGGCGGTGCAATGACAAGATTGCGGAAGCTAATTCTGAACGATTTAGGACAATGGATTTGCACAAACATCTCACACCGGCAATCCTGTCATATGACGGCATCCAGTACGCTTATATGTCTCCTGCGGTATTTGAGGATGGGCAGTTTGATTACGTGCAGGAGCATCTGCGCATCCTGTCAGGCTTCTATGGCGTATTGAAGCCGATGGATGGAGTGGTGCCGTACAGACTTGAGATGCAGGCAAAGGTTGATGTGGATGGCTGCCGAAACCTATATAATTTTTGGGGTGATAGCCTGTACTGGGAAGTTATGGATGATAGCCATACGATGATCAACCTGGCATCGAAGGAGTATTCGAAGTGCATTGAGAAGTATCTCCAGCCGATTGATCGCTTTGTGACTTTCATTTTCGGAGAGATTGAAAACAAGAACGGCAAAGAGAGGGTGGTACAAAAGGGCGTGTACTGTAAAATGGCAAGGGGAGAGATGGTGAGGTATCTTGCCGGAATTGGGGCAGAGGAACCAGAGCAGGCAAAAGGTTTCAATTGGAGCGGGTACCGATTTGATGATGGCAGGTCTGATGATAAGACATACTATTTCATCAGAGAAGCTGTGCCGGGTAAGTAAAGAGGACACAGTATGGAATATCTCGATATAGTTGACGAAAGCGGGAATCCAACGGGTGGAACGATAGCCCGCGATATAGCACACAATCCGCAGGGCATATTCCAGCGGGATGTGGCTTTGCAGATTCTGCTCTCCGGGAATTACAGGAGGAACTTGGGATAAAAGCATATCCTGACCAGCTTCATTATGCAGGGATGTTCCGCATCCAGTATGAGAAAGAATTCCACGGGCGGATGTTCAGGGATAACGAGGTCACAAGGGTCTTTGTTTATGAGGAAGATGTGGATATTGAATCATTGACTCTGCAGGAATCCGAAGTCGAAGAGGTGCGGTGGTTTGATCTGAACGAAGTCGCAGAAGAAATCAAGACCAGCCGGGAGCGGTTTTGTATGCCGACAGAAGGGTTGAACAAGCTGATTCGATATCTGGGATGACAGGTAACGAGGGGAAAACGATGAATCCAGAAATACATGAGTGTTCTTTTGAACATTTGAAAAGATACGGCGAAATCTATGCCGCCGCTTTTTCGGGAGAACCATGGAATGATCCGTGGAAAGAGGAGGACGCTGAAATCCATGTCCGGGAGTTAATGGAATCGAAACAGTCATACGGATTGGAATATGTGATAGATGGAAAAGTTGTGGCATTCCTCTTGGGCACATCAATGCTTTTCCATTATGGGCGCACTTTTGAGATAAACGATCTCGCTGTCGATCTGGAATATCAGGGAAGGGGCATCGCAAGTATTCTCTTGGAACATTGTAAAGCGGATATGAAAGAGAAGGGAATAGTCGGCATACATCTCATAACCGCTAGTGAGGGATTTCTTCAAGAGTTTTATGAAAAACACGGCTTTCAAAAAGAACAGAGCGTGATGTTGATGGGAATGGAGCTGTGATATTACCATCTGCAAAGACCTGAAAGGCAAAGATACTGGGGTAGTCCTTTGTGAATGTGATGACTGCGTGAGAAATACGGTGGCTATCGTGGAAGAGAAACTAAGATGAATGTGATTGATGAATATATTGAAAATTATGTTATTTTGAGAAATCCGGAGAACTAACATACGATATGAAGGAGATGAGTAATAATGTTTAGAGCAGAAATGGTCGCTCCGTGCGGTCTGGACTGTAACATATGCTCTCAGGCTCTTTTAAATTTCAACCCTTGTCCGGGATGTAACGGATCGGATGAACACAAGCCCGAGTTCTGCGCCAGGTACTGTGGAATTATCCTTTGTGAGAAGCGAAGGGCAAATGGCTGGCAGTTTTGTGATGCTTGCCCGGATTATCCCTGCGAAGACGTAATGGAGAAAGAAAACCGATATACCACGCAGTATCCTCATCGGGAGTCTCCGCTTGAGAACCTTCGGATGATCAGGGAAAGGGGCATGGATGTGTTTCTAAAGCAGCAGGAGTGCAAGTGGACTTGTAAAAACTGTGGCAGACCGTTTTCCGTCCATGATAGAAACTGTCCGTGCTGTGGCGCAAGAGTGTGAGGGATGAGTGGTATTAGAAGGAAGCGGGAGACTGTCGATACTTTCGGGATTGAGCAGGATGATGAGAAAGAAGCACAGAAGGGCGCAGAATCCATAGGAGATGAGAACGAGTATATTGACATGTATGACTTGAACTATAATGGATGCCGGAGTTGCATGGCATGCAAAAGGAAAGGAATAGAGGAACCCTGTAAATGTTACTGGAAAGATGGCCTCTCACCGATCTTGGAGAAAATATGGAAGGCGGATCGGCTCATCACGGGGGCGCCGATATATTACAGCCAGCCATCGGGAGGATTCCGTTCTTTCTTGGAGAGGATCACATTTCCGGCGATGTCCTATAATGATTATTCCAGCGTGTTCAAGGGAAAAGTGGATGTGGATGTGTTCCTTACGATGAACACACCGTTGAACGGATATGACCAGATGTACAAAGCAAAGATGGATGAGTATTTCGGGCCGTTCCGCTTCCTTAACGGAAATGTACGCCTGATCCCAGTATGTGATACCCTTCAAGTCAAGGATTACTCAAAATATGAGATGGGTAGCTTTTCGGATGAGCATAAAAAGGCATTTCAAAAAAGGCATTCCATGATAAGGACTTCCCTAAAGAGCTGGAACTTGCCTTTAAGATCGGTAATAGAACGGCATGAGGATGAAGAAAAAAGGTCAAAATGAAGCATTATGTGTTAGTAGGAAGTTTCAAGAAAAATCCGTCTGAGGTTGCTGATTTCAAGAGCATAATGGGCGAGCATCATTCCTATCTGAAAGACCACAAGGACAAGGGAGATGTCCTGCTGTCGGGTCCTAAAGCCGAGGGCGGCGGTGGAGTTATTTTGATCCGTACAGATGATATCCAAAGATTTATAGAGGCTGATCCGCTGTTCAAGGCAGGAATACAGGAATATCAGGCTGTAGAATTTGAGATTTTTGATGGTCAGGACTAGGTGAAGGAGTGGTAAGAGAATGGAGGCAATATTAGCAATCATTTCAAGGCGAAGCACGAGAAAATATACAGGAAGTGTGCCGGAGAAGAGTCTGATAGAAAAAGTTATCAACGCAGGAAGGCATGCTCCAAGCGGCGGAAACAGCCAGACAACGCATTTCATTGTATTTACAGACAAGGAGATGCTGAAAGACCTATCGGATATCGTTTGTGCTGAATTCGCTAAGATGGAGATCATTGAAGGGATGTACAGTTCCCTGAAAGCCTCGATCATTGCATCAAAGAAGGGCGGATATATGTTCCATTACAACGCTCCTGTGTTTATCGTCGTTGCGAACAAGAAGGGCTATGGGAATGCGATGGCAGACAGCGCCTGTGCCTTGGAGAACATGATGATAGCGGCAAATGCACTGGATCTTGGTTCGTGCTGGATAAACCAGCTTCATTGGTTGGACGAGAACGAGGTAGTACGCGGATTCATGCTGGAACAAGGACTGAAAGATGATGAGACGATCACGGGAGGTCTTATTCTCGGATACCCAGATGGAGAGCTTAACAGGGAACCGCTTGAAAGAAAAGGGAACCCGATAACATGGGTGTGAGAGCGGATTGCCTCTGTGTCGCGTTTTCAGGATTCTCCAGCGGATAATTCCACCTGTAAGGTTCTGCAATCGCGACACAGCGAGGCTAAATTTGAGACTGATTTGATAAATCTGTGATAAAACTGTGATAAAACTGTGATAGGGAGAGGAAAAGAATCACAGGACGAATTCGTGAATGCTTTGTCTGTAGAAGCTGAAAATCGGAGCGTGCATCTGGACAGCTATGCGAAGGTCATTCCACAGACAATGGTGAAGGATGCTTTATAACACAAAGCTCATTACAAAGGAAGACGAGTTGTTGGTTCGGCGACCGATGAGCGAGTGCTATGTGAACACCCAATATAAAGACAAATCCACGCCGCATCTGGAGAAGATTTCAAGGCTGATGGAGGTGTTTCGGGATAATGACAAATACGACGATATGTTTCCGGCGTTTTCAGAACGGAAAAGACTGTTGCATGAGACGGAGGAAGGAGTGAGGTCAATGAGTGTGGAAATTCAGAGATTCAGAACCGAATTGTCACTCTGAGCGCATAGACTCCAGAAAAGCCGACAGTGCCGATTGCTGCTCTGGAGTCAAACGGCGGGCATAATCGATCAGTGGGTCGCTCCACGTCCTTGGCTCGTAATCATCGTCAAAGAATTCTTTGAGAGTGATGCCAAGGGCATCGCAGATCAAAGCAATGAAATCGATGGTTGGGTTTTTGCCTCCAAGTTCTATGTCCCGCAGATAGCTCTGCGAAACTCCGGCACGATTGGCCAGCTTGTTTACAGAGTAGCCTCGTTCTTCGCGGAACTGCTTAATTCGTTTGTCCAAGCGAAACTGATTTGGTTGTTCGGTATTTGGTATTGTGTGCTGTACTTGCTTTTGGTTTGTATCTGGTATCTGATTTCGTCGCATATTCTGTCTCCATTCAAAGCAAAGATTTTGATAGTATTATAGCGCATAGGGCAAACTCGCTTTGGTTTCTCGGATATTTTTATGTAGCTCTTGGCAAAGTATGGTATACTTGTTACTCTAGAATAATTTGAGATGTATTTGAGGCGAGAAGGACATGAATTACTCACAAACTAAAAAGAAAATTGAAAAGCTGAGGGCAGAGCTGGAAGAACAGCATAGGGTCGCTGAAGAAGCGCAAAAAAGGGTCAGAAAAACTGTTCAAGAACTGGCCAAAGCGGAAGTGTCTGTTGTCATTCCCAGTGAAGTAGCGATCAACGCCTCAAAGAACATGGGGCCGATGGACGATATATTCTTCAACAAG
>JAFUXY010000357.1 GCA_017477005.1 Lachnospiraceae bacterium
AAGCCGCCTGCTCGATATTCTGCGTATCCTGGTATTCGACAGAAAGATGGACGCACAGCTTTTGATCGTTGGAGAGGGGCATCTGCAGGAGGCGCTTTGTTCAAAGGCGGCCGCGCTCTCCCTCGAAGACCGGGTCGTCTTCACCGGCAGTCTGGACGATGTCGCATCGGCGCTTTGCGCAATGGATCTTTTCGTCCTTCCTTCACTGTATGAGGGGCTTGGCATTGTGAATATTGAAGCACAGGCTGCGGGACTTCCGATCCTCGTCTCTGACAATGTCCCGGATGAGGCCAGAATGGGCGACCATTTTCACAAGCTCTCTCTCTCTGCCTCGGATGCACAGTGGGCGGATCAAATTTTGAAAATAAAACCTCTGTCCAAGGAGGAACGCAGCGCTTCGCAGCATATAGAGTCCATTCAAAAAAAAGGCTACGATCTTTCGACCGCAGCTTGGGAGTTGGAAAAATACTATAGGATGATTTCATCTCACACCGCAATCCGCAAGGCCTGCGGTTGATTTTGAATCAGCACCTCTTCGTATTCGCCGCCGTATTCCCCGTCCAGGGTCCACGGCACCGATTTTTTGAACCGGATATGGATACGTTTCGCCTGTGTCGCAAACACCATTTTCGTCTCCCGGTTGATATTCGCAAAATACCCCAGTATCTCTGTCAATTCAATTGGATTCTTCGGCATCGCGATCATCGTGATCTCGAGATAGCCGTCGTCCAAAGCGACCTTTTGCGGGATCAGCCCTTCCACGCCGCCGATATGGGTAGCGTTTGTCACCATCCCGAGCACGAATTCTCCGGCAACCTGCTCCCCATCGCAGTCCATTTCAAGCTCATAGGCGGAAATATTGACAAGCTCCCTCGCCCCCTCAAAGATATAGGCCAGATATCCGATCGCGTTTTTGAGTTCCTGGCTCGTCGCATAACTCGCTTCCGTGAACAGTCCAAACGCAGCCACATAAATAAAAAAGTCTTCGTTGAATCGTCCGATATCACACGAAAACAAATTGTCCGCAACAGCCATCCTGGCCGCCGCGATCAAATCATGCGGAATCCCTATCGAACTCGCAAAATCATTGGCGCTACCTGCCGGCAAGTACCCGACTGGGATCTCGCAGGCGCTTCGCATCAGACCCGTCACCACTTCATCGAGGGTGCCATCTCCGCCGGAAGCAATGATCCGGTCGAACCGATCCGCGTCCTCTTCCACCTTTCGCGTCGCATCCTGTTTCGATTGAGTCGAATAAATTTCCACCCGGCAATCGGCCTTGATCAGAATATCCACAATATCCGATAGCTGTGCTTTGATCCTGCCCTGTCCCGCAGCAGGATTGTAAATCAATAATACGTTCATAATTTCATTCTCAGGAAACGCTGATCAAAGCAAGTTGGCCCGGTTGGCGTTTCCTTAAATCCGCACTTCTCTAGGTCGTCAAAAACTCTTCCAATGCCAAAACCGCTTCTTCCTGATCTTCTCCATTTGCATCCACGATCACAGTGGCCCCTGCCATCAGCACCAGACTCATCATGCCCATAATGCTTTTCGCATTCACCCTCGTCCTTCCCATTTCAAGGTAGATCTGGCTTTTGAATTGGTTCGCCAAAGCCACCATATGCGCAATCGGCGTAGCCTCCATCGTGTCTGTCATGTTGATCACTACCTCTTTTTTCATAATCGCTGTTGCCTCCTATAGACACAAGAAACCGGCCAGCCGCCGTTCTTGCACAGTCGTTATCTCATCTCCTCTGCTATTTCCATAATTTTGCGCAGCCTGTGATTGACGCCGCTCTTTCCGACCGGCGGATGCAAAAGCTCTCCCAGCTGCGACAAGGAACTCTGTGGATAAGCCAACCGGATCCGCGCCATTTCCTGCAGCGAGGGGGGCAGACTCTCGAGCCCCGCCCCGGTCTCAATCCTCCGAATCGCTTCCATCTGTCGAACCGCCGAATTCACCGTCCGCTTGATATTGGCCGTCTCGCAATTGACCTGTCGGTTCACGGAACCCCGCATTTCATTCAAAATCCGGCTGTTCTCAAAATCCATCAGCGACGCATGCGCGCCCATCACGCCAAGCAGCGTAGCAATATCGGATCCGCCCTTCACATAGACGACATAGATCCCTTTGCGCTCGTGGATATGCGCCTCGACTCCGAAGCGTTCCATCCCCTCTACGAGTTCTCTCGCCTCGCCCTCGCTCTTGACCGTGATCTCGAGATGATAGGACTTGGCGGGATCATTGATGCTGCCGCCGTAGAGAAAGGCGCCCCGGATGCTCGCACGCAGATCTTCCTCCGAACTTGGCTCCGTCTCCATTTCATATCTGCCTGGTTTGATATTTTTTTCGAGCAAAGTAAAGTAATTTTTTTGGAGCGGATAAAGCTCGCGTTTCACCTTCTCCGAAAAAGACATTTCATTTTCCTCGCTTCGCATCCTTGTCGATATCCCGATGCTCGATACGAAGTCCATACGGCGCGTCCTTGTCCTGGAGCTTGTCAAACAAGGCATTGGCCAGACAAACAGAGCGGTGCTTGCCCCCGGTACAGCCCACGCAGATCACCAACTGATTTTTTCCTTCCTTTATATAGTAAGGAATCAAAAACGAGATCAAATCGTACAGCTTTTCGATAAATGTATGCGCCGCCGGTTCCTTCATTACAAACTGACGGATTGGCTCATCGTTTCCGGTCAGCGGCCGCAGATTCAGATCATAAAACGGATTCGGCAAAAATCGCACATCGAACACGAGATCCGCGTCCTGCGGGATACCGTATTTGAAACCAAAAGAAAGCACATTGATCTGCAGGTTTTTGTACACCCTCTTGTCCAAAAAGATCTGCGACAACGCCTCCCGCAGATCCCTGGTCAGAAGATGGGTGGTATCCACGACAAAATCCGCCCGCTCCTTCAAAAACGCCACGGCCCGGCGTTCCGCCTCAATCCCCTCTGACACCCGGCTTGCGCCGGAAATCGGATGCGTGTGCCTGGTCTCCTTGTAACGCTTGACAAGCGCGCCATCCTCCGCATCCAAAAACAATATCTCAAAGCCCTTCGCGTCCGCATCCAACTCGTCCAAAATACTGGCCAGCTCTCCGAGATTCTTTCCGTTTCGGATATCGATCACGACGGCATATTTCGCATCCTCGCCGCCGCGTCCGTTTTTTTCCATGCCTTCGATCCGGCCGGAAAAATGCAGATCGACAAATTCCTTCAATAAAGGCACCGGCAGATTGTCCACGCAATTGTAACCGAAATCCTCTAATACAGAAATCGCTGTGTGTTTTCCGGCACCCGACATCCCTGTCACAATCAATGGCTTCATACGATCCGCACCTCTTCCTCCAAACGCACGCCGCTCGTGCGCTCCACTTCCTCTTTGACATGTGCGATCACCGCAAGAATATCGGCCGCTGTCGCGCCGCCCGCATTGATCACAAACCCACAATGCTTGTCCGAAACCATAGCGCCGCCCACACGAAAGCCAGAAAGACCGGCCTCCTCGATCAGCTTCCCGGCAAAATACCCGGTCGGCCGCTTGAAGGTACTGCCTGCGGACGGATATTCGAGCGGCTGTTTTTCCCGACGACGGCGATTGAACTCCTGCATCCTCTCGCGAATCGCCTCCCGGTCTCCTTTCTGCAGCCGAAACCGTGCCTCTGTAATCGTTTCGCCCGGTATGTCCACAAATCGGCTATGCCGGTAAGACAAATCCAACTGCGAAACCGCATAGGAGATCGTTTGTCCATCTGCGTCTATGGTCTTGACCGCCACCAATACATCTGCGATTTCACCTCCATAGGCTCCGGCGTTCATAACCACCGCCCCGCCAACTGAGCCGGGAATCCCGCCTGCAAATTCGAGCCCCGAAAGTCCGGCATCACAGGCGGCCTTTGCCACCGACGAAAGCAGCGCGCCCGCCTGCGCAACGACCTCTTCGCCCTCAATCCGAATCTCTGCCATCGGCCGCCCAATGGCGATCACCAGTCCCCGGATTCCTTCGTCCTTCACGAGTACGTTGGAGCCATTACCCAGAATCAGCGCCTTGATCCCTTCTTCTTTTGCAAAAGCAAGAAGCGAACGAAGCTCCTCAACCGTTGGCTCGACATAGGCCTCCGCCGGTCCGCCCACCCGAAAGCTGATATGCTCCTTCATCGGTTCTTCAAAGCGGACGGCGGCCAGGCTGCTCAATTTTTGTTTTTGAAGCTCCGTCACCTCACGCGCCCTCCAGGAAGGCCACGTATCCGCGATACGCTTCGTAGAGGTCCACCTTGCTGATAATCTCCCAAGGCGCGTGCATATTGAGGACGGCGACGCCGCTGTCGATGACCTTCATGCCGTAATTCCCAAGGATATAGGCGATCGTGCCGCCGCCGCCCTGGTCCACCTTGCCAAGCTAGCAGGTCTGATAACACACCTTCGCATCGTCCAAAATCCGGCGCAGCTCACCCATGTATTCGGCGGACGCATCGTTGGAGCCCGACTTGCCCCGCGACCCGGTGTACTTGTTGAACACCAGGCC
>JAFUXY010000358.1 GCA_017477005.1 Lachnospiraceae bacterium
ACATTGTGGTTCTTCTCCTCGTCAAGCCTCGCAAACGATTCGAACAGCCTGCCCATATCCTCCTTCTGGATCCCGATGCCCGTATCCTCGACGGACACAAACAGGTCGATATCCTCCCCGCCCTGCCTGCTGCCCCGAATCGTAAAGCAGACATGCCCTGCTTCGGTATATTTGACCGCATTGGTCAAGATATTCAGCATCACCTGCGACAAGCGAACATCATCTCCGTACAGCTCCGTTGGAAGCTGCCAGTCTACGTCCACGATGAAATTCAGGTCTTTCTTCCTGGCTCTTTCTGAAATCGAGACGACGAGATTGTTGATCATCGCTGTCGTATGGTAATTCACCGGAACGATCTCCATCTTCCCTTCTTCGATTTTGGAGAAATCCAAGATGCTGTTGATCAGAGACAACAAGGTCTTTCCCGCGCTTTTGATATTCGACGCATACTCCAAAATAGTCTTGTCACCGGACTCCCGGAGAATCATCTCATTCATCCCCAGGACCGCGTTGATCGGCGTCCGAATTTCATGCGACATACTCGACAAAAATGACGATTTGGCTTCGCTCGCCGCTATCGCGCGTTCTGCTTTCGCCAGCAGCTTTTCCCGCTCCTCCTTTTCCGCTCCCGCCCGTTTCAAAATAATGAAAAAACACATGAACAGCAAGGCTATTACCGCTAAAGAAAAGCCCAAATTCAACAGGATCCTACGGTTGTAATCCTCCAACTCGTCCTCTCTGCTTTGAATATCGGACAAAATAGTCTCCTTTGACAAGCCATCCGCAAAATCAGCCTGTTCTGCCGAAATCTCCGAAAGCATTTCATAAACCTGGCGCAGCTGCTCGAGATCTCGTTTGCGATCATCCGCCATCTTTTTCTGCGAGAAAAAAGACACGCCAATAGCCAGTAAAAAACTGATGGACACGACCGCAAAGACAGGCAACAGGTTTTTCTCTGCTAAATCACTCATCTCACGCTCTCTCCCTCTCGCTTTCCATATACGAGAGGAAAGCGCCTTCTTCCAACGGACGACTGAAATACAAACCGGAAGCCATCGAAGCTCCTCTATCTTTGATCCACTGTAATTGCTGCAGGGTGTCTACGCCGTCCTGCACAACATAGCAGCCCAGCCGATTTGTGGCAAAATACAGGCTGTCCAAAAGCAGCTCACTGGCCTTGCTGCGCCTGGCATCCCACAGAAGAATCTTGTCCATTTTGATGTTCATAAAATTGCTGTGAACCAGGTTGTGCAGATTGGAATAACCCACTCCAAAGCCTTTGAGCGAAATATGATAACCAAGGGCCTGCAGCGCTTCCATCGTCTGCCGCACGACAGGCGTATCGCCAAAGGCGGCCGATTCTGTTACTTCGAGATTGATCGCATGCGCCGAAACGCCGTATTTTGTCCGGATTGTCTCGAAACGCTCCACCACATCGTCAAAAACAAACTGGTACACCGATACGTCCAATTCCATATAGGACAGTCCCAGTCTTTCCATTTGACCGCTCTGGATGAACCGGCAGACTTCCTCGAAAACAAAAATCCCCATTTCCCGAATCATCCCGCATTTTTCCGCAATCGGATAAAAGATGTCCGGCGATACTCCCCTGAGTTCTTCGCAATCCACCTGCAGGATGGCCTCTGCCGCGACCGGACAGTCTTTTTTGATGGACCAGATGGGTTGATACCATACCTGTAATTTCCCGGATTTCACCGCGTCCCGAAGTATCAGCTCGATCCTCTGCTCATATCGATAAGCGGACAACTCCTCGAACGAAACAATGCCCGATCCTATGCCGGTCTTGTTGTAACCAGAGGTCAACAACACCATCAGGTCGTCCAAAGTAGAAACATCCTCAGGAACCCGGATAATGCTGACAACCACGTCTAAGCGGAACGACGAGTCCCCAAGGCTCCAGTCTTCCCCGAATCGCTCCAGTATGGCATCGGCTGCTTCCCGCGTTTCCTTGTCCAAACCGCCCAGGAAGGTCAGCGCAAAATTTCCATCCCGCAGGCTGTATAGATGCTGCTCAGAGGAAATCCCGCTCAACCA
>JAFUXY010000359.1 GCA_017477005.1 Lachnospiraceae bacterium
CCGCTGCATTCCGCAAATTGGACAAAGAAAAATCTGATGCCTACTGGGGGCTGCGATGGATCTGGGATCATCCGGCCGTGACGGTGGTTTTATCCGGGATGAACGAGCCCTCTCAGGTGAAGGAAAACGTACGAATTGCTTCCGAAAGCCTTCCGGACACTCTGACAAAAAAAGAAAAATCGGCCTATCGTCTGGTCAAGAAACGACTGCAGGCCAAACTGGCGGTAGGCTGCACGGGCTGTGGTTATTGCCAGCCCTGCCCCCAGGGCGTCGATATTCCGAATTGTTTTTCTGCGCTCAACAACAGCCACATCGAAGGATGGTTCACCGGCTTTCGGGAGTATCTGATGTGTACCTCCTTCCGCAAGAAAAAAACCAACGCCGGATTGTGTATTGAATGTGGTGCCTGCGAAAAGCGCTGCCCGCAGCACCTAGCCATCCGCCGCGAACTAAAACGGGTGCGCCGCTCTTTTGAAACGCCCGTTTTTGGAGTCGTGAATCTTGTAGCCGGATGGATGATGAAATATTGAGAAAAAACCTTCAGGCAGCTGAACCGATACATTTTAAGGAGAATACCAGCTATGAAACGAATACTTTTGGTAGGAAAAATGAACGGCGTTGTCAAAGACCTGAACGCCTTTTTGGTAGAGCGGTTTTATGTACAGATTTGTTCTGAAAATACGTCCGTGGTGGTCGGGATGCTCGATATCGCCAATCCCGATATCGTCATCATTTCTCTGGTGGGCGCCCTCGACATCGAACCCATCCTGTTCAACAAGCTCAAAACCGACCATCCCGATCTGCCGGTGCTGACGATCGGTACCGAAAGCGAGCGAAACAAGTTCCTGAAATTCTACGAGGGGGATCAATTTGAAAACCTGATCCGCCCGATCGAAAACTCCGACGTTCTCGCCGCCATTGTCAAACGTCTTGGACTCGTCGAAGGCGAATATGAGCGGATCACAAACGAGGCGCCGTCCGGCAAAAAACGGATCTTGGTCGTGGACGACAACGCCGCTACCCTGCGTTCCATCAAGGGGATGCTCGACACAGACTACGAAGTCGTCATGGCAAACTCCGGCATCAAGGCGATGACCGCAATCGGAAAAAAACGCCCGGATCTGATTCTGCTCGACTACGAAATGCCGGTCTGCGACGGAAAACAGACTCTTGAAATGATCCGCGCGGATGGAGATTTGCAGGATATCCCGGTGATCTTTTTGACCGGAGTGAGCGACCGCGCGCACATCGAGGCCGTCCTCGATCTGAAACCCTCCGGGTACCTGTTGAAGCCCCCCATCCGCGAAAAAATCATCGAAGCCATTGAAAAAGCGATCAGGGAATCTTGATCTCAACCTCCACCGGCGCCTTGACCTTCTGTTGGAACGTCTTGGCGTCCTCTTTTTTCCCTACAATGCTTCCATAGGGGGTAGGAATCGCCACTTCCGGCCGAATCGTGTTGATGAGATCGGCCGCTTCCTTTGCGTCCATGGTAAAGGTTCCTCCAATCGGCACCAGCGCAATATCGCACTCCACCGCCTTTGCCTCTTTTGTCGCATCCGTATCTCCGGCGATATAGATTCTCTTGCCTTCGATCGTCAGAATATAGCCCACCCATCCTGCTTTTTTCGGATGGTAGGCTTTCGAAAGGTTGTACGAGGGAACCGTCTCTATTTTGAGACCGTTGATCTCCCGCTTTTCCCCCGGCCCGACCACTTCAATGCGCGACACCAATTTCGCCACTTCCTGTGCCTGCTTCTGCAGCCCCTTGGGTACCACGAGGATCGTTTTCCAGCCCGCGACCTTTTGAATATCCTCCGGTGAATAATGATCGTAATGATCATGCGTGATGAAAATAAAATTCGCATCCTGCGGCTTTGTTTTCATCTGAAATGGATCGATGTAAATTGTCCCTTTCTGCGCCCGAATCCGAATGCTGCTCTGTGTGAAAACCTCAATCTGTTCTGTCATACAAACCCCTCCCCTTCTTTCCTTAGATACCAAGCCAAAATATGCATCGCCTGTTCAAATTTCCCATTTGCTATCATCGCCTCGATCTCATCTGCCGCATAGGTCTTCACATTCAAAAACTCCGTATCATCGAGCGTCTGTCTCGCCACCCTTCGACAGTTTTTCGCCGAAAACAGGTAGGCGACATTGTCTGCGATCGTCGCGTTGGAGGGCACGGCCAAAAGGGGCTTCCATTCATCGGACTCGCAGCCCGTCTCCTCCAAAAGCTCCCGCTTCGCCGCCGCCAATGCGTCTTCCGCCGACACATCCTGCGTCCGGCCATACTGTCTGCCGTCCTTTCGCTCGATCCCGCCCGCCGGAAACTCGGTCGTCACCTTCCGAATCCCCTGCCGAAACTGCCGGACACAGATATACTTCCCCTCCTCGTCCGACGCGACGATCACCACATAATCCCTGCGGCTGTAGCTGTAATACGGTTCAAATACCTTTCCATCCGGAAGTCGATACGCTGACTTTCTCAGATCGATCCACTCGTCATGAATGATATGCTCCGTTGACAGTTCCTCCCATTCAAGAGGATCCCGCTTCCGTCCTTTTTGTTCTTCCATCGCCTTGGCCTTTCCTTGTATTTCCTGCCTCTCACTCCAAACAGTATTATAATGAGAATGGGAAAAATAATCAACCTGGTATGTCTTTTACTATAATCCTGATATCCGTTAACGATATTGCCGTTGTTTTACAAATCTATCTATGTTTCTGTTTTACAATGCTTTCGATGTTTTAATGATTTTCAGAAACACAGATGAAAGCCTTGGGAAACACAAGAACTATGAATTATCAAAATCGAATCAAAGAACTCAGAGAAGACGGCGATTTGAGCCAAAAAATAGTCGCTGAAAAAATACATGTCGCGCAAACCACCTATTCAGATTATGAAACCGGAAAAGTACGCATTCCGTTAGAAAACCTCATATCCCTGGCTCGTTATTACAACGTGGATATGAATTACATTTCCGGCATTACCAATCAAAGACATACATTTCCCAAAAATTAAGGAACCCTGATTCGCTTTTCACAAAGCCTCCTTCAGCACCGCAAGATTGGCTTCCATGATGGAGAGAAACGAAGCGCCGCTTTCAACGTCCTCCATCGTGGTGGACTGCATCGAGTCCAATGTCAAGATCTTCTGATCCTTCGTGCTGGTATTTTCACGGATCGTCTCTGCCATCTTGTGATCCGATCCTTCCATTGTGAGAATCGCAGGTAAAGAATATTCATCTACTTTGTTCGCCAAAAATACAATTGTTTCGAAGCTCGCCTCCGTCTCGGCCGAACAGCCTGCAAAGGCCGCATAGTATTCCAAACCATAATCCTCCGTCAAATAAAGAAACGGAAAACGGTCTCCAAACAGAAGGATCTTCTGATCCGCCGCTGAAACAGCCTCCTGATACTTTGCATCCAGTGCCGCGCACTGTTCCAGATAAGCCTTTGCATTTTTCTCATAGTTCTGTGCGTGTTCCGGGTCGATTGAAGCAAGCGACTCCGCAATGGCTTCTACAAAAACCGAAGCGTTTCGCAAAGAAAGCCAGACATGTTCATCGTATTCCGGCGCCTCGCCTGCCTCTTCCTCCTCTTCTTCCTCTTCTTCCATCCCTTCCACCAACTCCTCTTCCCTGGCCTTGTCCCCAAGCACATCCAACAAATTGACCGCGACCAGATCGGGATTCGAGGCCTGCGAAAGCGCGTCCTTGATCCACGCATCCGATTCGCCGCCCACGTAAACGAACAGATCGCTGGCGCCTATGTTCAAAATATCCTCCGCCGTCGGCTGATAACTGTGCAGATCGACCCCATTGTCCAACAACATCGAGACCTTGGCGTTTGCGGGATTTTCTCCCAAAATAGTCTCTACCCAGTCGTAGGCCGGAAAGATCGTCGTCATGATCGCAAGCGTGCCGTCTTCCCCCGTGCTTTGTTTTTCTTCGCTCTGTTTTTCCCCCGCACTGCAAGCCAAAAGACCGCTGGCCATACAGACGACCAACACCAAACTCAAAAACCCTCTCTTCATACAAAATCTCCTATGTGATTCTATTTTGTATTTTTCCTATTTGAATTTAACAACGTTTCCATTATAATGATAATGGTATTTTATGTCAACAAATTTGGAAATCGTTTTCAATTTCAAACTACAAACAAATAAAAAATACAAAGGAGCGCATATGAATCATTTTGAAAGCATTGGAACTATCATCAAAGATCTTCTCCCCGCCGAAGCGACATCGGACAAATCGACTTACAGAGGACAGCATTTCGAAATCGTTTCGGGTACCGCCTTCCTGCTCGGAATCGACAAACGGTTTTTTGAAGATGAAAACCAAAATTTGCAATTAGATATTTATAAAAAATTTTCTCTAAATCGGGCAGCCTGTATTATCCGAAATCTTTGCATGGTGCGCACCCAGCTAGAGCACAATTTTTCGAAAATCCGAATCGGCATACAACAGCAATTCAAGAGCATTACCCAGATGCCGGAGTATATTTCTCCAAAGGCTTTAAGCGAGCTTTCCGATATCGGGATCGACCTCTACCGTTTCCGCCAAAAACCGACGCCATTTTTGATCGAAGTAAACCGGGAAATTCAAAATCGCATCAACAATTGCCGCAATCTATTCCCCGACTGGCTGGCCTGGGATTA
>JAFUXY010000360.1 GCA_017477005.1 Lachnospiraceae bacterium
ATCGATCAGGTTGGTCATCTCCGTCACCGTATTGACATTTGGATAAGTCACATAGCCATTGTCGTCCGCATCCGGATGCGCCGGATCGTAGACCATCCGGTACTCCGAATCCCGATCCTCGTAGACCTTCCGCACGCGAACGCCATTTCCATGATAGGAACGCAGATAGCTGTCCAAATGATCCTCAAACGAGCCTACGCCCAGACCTCCCATCTTGTAGCTGTTGGGATTCAAACGCTTCTCCTGAAACTGAACGATCTTTCTGGTATAAGGCTCTGACGAATCCTTTGTCCGCGTCGTATTGATATTTGCAATATTTTCCGAAATCGTATCCATCCGAAAACGCTGCGCCGTCATACCGGAAGCAGCTATATCAAACCCTTGAAATAAGCCCATATCTTTTCCTCTCTAAACTGCCGCCAAACACAGCGTCCACCAAACACCAAACTATGAAGAAATCACCGTACGGAACTGCGAAAACTCATGCGAGAGCGACTGCGTCAACACCTGATAGCGGATCTGCTCCGAAGCCAACTCCACATTTTCCGTATCCGGATCCACGTTGTTTTTGTCGATCCGATACGAGAGCCCCTTGTACTCCGTAAATATACGCGGCCTCAGATTCTCCGTGTCCACCTTCCCGGCAATGATACCCACATTCGAACCGTCCACCTGCGGCAACTCCGACCGCCCTTCCTCAGAGACAGGCACATCATAGGAATTGGGCAGGCTTCCATACTGTATGCCGTACCGAATCCCATACTCTCTAGGATAATACCGCTTCTAGGTCTCTTACACAGGCTTCGGCTCGGCCAGACGCATCATTTCCCGCATCAAAGTCCTTGAAAAATCAATGTCTTTTCGCTTATAAGTAGGCGTATCTGCGTTGGCGAGGTTGTTTGCGATCACCGTTTCCCTCTTGACAGAAGCATCCGCTGCCTTGTCCAAAAGGTTGATACTGTCAAATGCATGTGATGAAATCATATACGATACCTCCTACAAGCCACTTTTCCATTTCTTATTATAATGTAAATTTGCGAAAACGCAAGTGTTTTTCAATATATTGTGGTTTTTTTCCGCCCAATCAACAAATTCTATGCTTTTTTGCCTCCTTGTTGATTCTTCCTTCCCTATATTTTTTGTAACGATTCCGCCATCCCATTCCTTCGCGAAAACTCGAATGACCGGATATTAATTTCTGGCTCAATCCTTACGAACTTTTCAATTTTTTCATCTCTGAAAACACAATTTCGTTCTTGACTTTTATATAAGTGCCCTTCATCCCCGAAGAGCGGGATTCTATGACCCCTGCGCTTTCAAACTTTCGCAGCGCGTTCACGATCACAGAACGCGTGATACCCCAGGTATCGGCGATCTTGGAGGCCACCAAAATCCCCTCCGTCCCATCCAAGGCTTCGAGCACATGGATGATCGCTTCCTGTTCGGAATAGGACAAGGTACGGATCGCCGACTCAACGATTTCTTTCTTGCGGCTCTCCTCCGCGTTTTCCTCGTCCTGAGAACGCACCATTTCAAGCCCTACCACCGTCGCGCCGTATTCGCAAAGAATAATATCATCGATCCCATACGGCTTGTGGAATCGGTAGATAAACAGCGTACCGAGCCGTTCTCCGGCGATCAGGATCGGAGAAAGAATCGCCGAGGCTTCCGACACCCGCTCTCCCTCAAACCCCAAGGTTTCAAGGCTTGCATTCTCTTTGGTCGAAAGGATCGAGAGTATCCGTTCATTCAAAACCGGACTGATGAACGCGCCTACCGGCGTATCGAGCAGGCCGTCCCTTCCGTTTTCTTCCTCCAGAACCGAGCCTCCCAAGACCTTTCCCTTGCGGCTAATGACCGCCGCGCTGGATAAAAGCGTGTCGGACAATATCTGGCAAATATCATTGAACACAACCTTCGAAGAATTGTTGTTGTGCAGCAGCCGTCCTATTTTGCGTGTTTTATCCAACAACTCTACGCTCACGATTCCTCCTTTGCATTTTCTACATAGCCGCAGGCCGGATCGGCGCAGGCAATCTTTTTGCCCTTTCGTACCATATATCCGCCGCATTTCGGACACGGTTGTTTGATCGGCTTCGACCAGCTCAAAAAGTCGCAATCCGGATAATCCTCACATCCATAAAACAGCCGCCCCTTCTTGGTCTTTCGGATCACAATTTCCTTGCCGCATTTCGGGCAGGAAACGCCGATCTTCTCCAAGTACGGCTTGGTATTGCGGCAATCCGGGAATCCCGGACAGGCCAGAAATTTCCCATGCGGACCGTATTTGACGACCATATTGCGGCCACAGTTCTCGCAGATCACATCTGAAACCTCGTCTTCGATCTGCACCTTTTCGAGCTCCTTTTCCGCCCGCTTCACTGAAGAATCCAGCTCTGGATAAAAATCCCGCAGGATTGTCTTCCATTCGACCTTTCCCTCTTCCACCTCGTCAAGCGCATGCTCCATACGCGCCGTGAAGTTCATATCCACAACCTGCGGAAAGGATTCCTTCATAATAGAATTGACCACACTGCCCAACTCCGTCACGTACAGATTCCGTCCCTCTTTTACAATGTATCTGCGCTTGAGGATCGTCGTGATCGTAGGCGAATACGTGCTCGGACGGCCAATCCCCAATTCCTCCAACATATGCACCAGGGAGGCTTCCGTATAATGTGCCGGTGGCTGTGTGAAATGCTGTTTTCCATCGAAATCCTTCAATGAAAGCACACTGTTTTCATTTAGTTTTCCCAGCGCATCGCTCTTTTCTTCCTTGTCCTCTTCTGCGTAGACGGCCATATATCCATCAAATATACGATCTGAGGTGGACAGCGAAAAAACATGCTCGCCTGCCACGATTCGCGCCGATATCGTCTCATACACCGCATTCGTCATCCGGCTTGCGACAAATCGCTTCCAGATCAATTGATACAGCCGAAACTGATCCCGGGACAGTGAAGCCTTGATCTCAGAAGGGATCAGGCCGACATCCGCCGGACGGATTGCTTCGTGCGCATCCTGCGCATTTGCCGAGACCTTTCCTCCGGCTGTCTTCTCATCCGCCGCATATTCCGGCCCGAAATTCTCGCTGATCATCGCCTTCGCCGCCCTGGCGGACTCCTCGGAAATCCGCGTCGAGTCCGTTCGCAGATAGGTAATCAGTCCGATAGAACCAATCCCCTCAATATCGATGCCCTCATAAAGCTGCTGCGCGATACGCATCGTCTTCTGGATGGAAAAATTCAGTGCCTTCGACGCTTCCTGCTGCATCGTAGACGTCGTAAAAGGGAGCGGGCTTTTTCTCTCCCGCCTGCCCTTCTTGATCCAATACACATGAAATGTTTCGTTTTCACAATAAGCAATGATCGTCTCCAAGGTCTCCTTGTCGGGGAGCTCCTTTTTCCCCTCCTTGTCTCCATAATAATGCACGACAAGCGGCTTCTTCTCGCCCTCGATTTGAAGCGAAGCGTCAAGCGTATAGTATTCCTCCGGGATAAACGCCTCGATCTCCTCCTCTCGGTCGCAGATGATGCGCAGCGCGACAGACTGCACCCTTCCGGCCGACAGCCCCCGCTTGACCTTCGCCCAGAGCAGCGGACTGATCTCATAGCCCACGACACGGTCCAACACCCGCCTCGCCTGCTGCGCATCCACGAGCGCCATATCAATATCCCGAGGATTCTTCAACCCGGTTTTCACTGCGTTTTTTGTAATCTCATTAAAGGTAATCCGCTTGTAGGCGCCGTTTTCGAGCTTCAGTGCCTTTGTCAAATGCCACGAGATCGCCTCTCCTTCGCGGTCC
Organism: Lachnospiraceae bacterium; assembly: GCA_017477005.1. Lineage (GTDB taxonomy): Bacteria > Bacillota > Clostridia > Lachnospirales > Lachnospiraceae > RGIG4930. The sequence continues at coordinate 3,806 of JAFUXY010000360.1, forward strand.
GGGTCAGTCGCCAGATAGACGTAGTCCGCCTTCTTGACCTCTTTTCGCAGCGAAGCCAACAGGTCGCCCTTCCCACGAATGGTAATATATTTGGGTTCGAAATCATTCTCCACATCGACCCCCATCTGACTTTTGGGAAGATCCCGGACATGCCCGTTCGATGCTGCCACTGAATAATTTCGTCCCAAAAACTTCCGAATCGTCTTCACCTTGGTGGGCGACTCGACGATCACCAGATTTTTTGCCATAAAAAAATCACCCCAATCGAATGTATTGGTTCTTGAAGGTTTCTTTGGCCAGCCCCCTCTCACAGAGCCGCAACAAAGCAGACAGGAGCTCCAGCAGCGAAAGACCGCTCTCCTGCATGATCTCTTCAAGACTCTTTGCATAGAAATCCAAACAACTATACACCAACAGTTCTTCTTTTTCAAGATTGAGATTTTCGTTTGTTTTCAAGGCGGACGATACACTCCCCAGGTCCGGAAAGTCCTTCAGATCCGCGATCAGCCCATCTATACTCTGAATAATGCCCGCTCCCTGGGCGATCAACTGATTGGTTCCTTCGCTCATGACATCCGTGATCCGCCCCGGCAAAACGAGCACGTCCTTCCCCTGTTCCATTGCGAAATCCGCCGTAATTAAAGAGCCGCTGCGCCTGCGCGCTTCTACAACAATGGTTTTTTGACTGATACCGGCGATCAAACGATTTCGAACAGGAAAATGTTCGGCCAGCGGCGGATCCCCGGGCGGATATTCCGAGATGATGGCTCCATGCTCGAGAATTTCTTCGTAGAGCTTCTGGTGAGACCGGGGATAGACGATGTCCACGCCGCATCCCAGGAAAGCATAGGTACGCCCTCCCCCGTTCAAGCATCCTCTGTGCGCCGCCCCGTCCACTCCCATAGC
>JAFUXY010000361.1 GCA_017477005.1 Lachnospiraceae bacterium
GCATTGCTCAGGATGTTGATCAACACCTGCTTGAGCTTCATTTCGTCGCCAATGTAATAATCGTCGATTTGGTTGCCCAAGATACATTCGTATTGCAGCCCCTTGTCGAGACACTGGCTTTGGATCATGGTATTGAGCTGTTCCAAAACGGATTTGAAAGAAAATTCCTCGTTGCGCAGCACCATGCGTCCGCTTTCAATGCGGCTCATATCGAGAATGTCGTTGATCAGAGAAAGCAGGTGCTGGGCGCTGTCGCCGATCTTCTCCAAATAGGTGCGGATATTGTCAGGAAGATTCTTCTCCTTCAACGCAATACTGCCGAGACCAATGATGGCGTTCATCGGTGTGCGCATTTCATGGCTCATGCTCGACAAAAACGAAGTCTTCGCCGCGTTCGCTTGCTCGGCCTCTTTCAGCGTGTGTGCCAACAGCTCGTTCCGGGATTTTTGCTTTCGCAGCACATCGGTAATATCCGATTTCAGCAGAAGATAGAAATGCTGCTCCCGATCGACCGTATAAAACATGAACCTCTTGTTGTAGGTTTCGCCATCGATCAGACAGGCAACATCCACCGAATAAGGCTCCGCCTCGAGCAATTCCCGCTCAATCGTCTCCAAAGAAAGAGCCTGCAAGATCCGTTCCTTCTTTTCGTCCGTACCCTTGACGACAGGAATGACCTGTTCGGTAATATAATCCATATAAACGCCATTTAATTTCCGGGGGAAGATACTTCCTTTCTGGATCTTGGCGGCATCGCCGATCGCCACCCCATAGGATCCGTTGATGAGGTAGGTGATCATGTCGTACTGCTCGGCGAGGACTTTTTCAATCAACACCTTGTTGACTGTTTCAGATAGTTTTTCAGGATACTCTACGGTAAATTCATTCACGATACAAGCTCTCCAATTCAACAATACCTCAGGAAAATAAAAAGCATGGACAGGAAGATTACAATCACCGTCGCAGGCAGGCACATCTTGCAATACTTGCCCCAGCCGATCATATAGCCGTTTTTCATCGCAACAGAGGTGCCGACCACATTGGCGGAAGCGCCGATCGGAGTCGCGGAGCCGCCCACATCCGTCCCAATCGCCAGCGTCCAGGCGAGGGTGTTGAGCTCCACCTGCTGTGTCGAAGCCAGCATCCGGATTACTGGAACCATAGTCGCTGCAAATGGAATATTGTCCACGATCGCGCTCGCAATGGCGGAAAACCACAGGATGAAAGCGACCATCAACCGAAGACTCCCGCCGCTGAAATCCCCGATCATTTCAGCCAAAATATTGAGCAGTCCGGTAAGCTCCAGCCCACTGACTACGACAAAGAGGCCGACGAAGAATAGTAATGTCTCATAATCCACCTTTGAGAGAATGAATCCGGCGTCCCGTCCGGCCGCTGCAAGCGTCACTACGGCGATGAAAGTGCCGATGCAAGCGACTGTGAGCCCGGTCATAGAGTGTGTGACGAGCAGGCAGACGGCCGTGGCAAAAATAATACAACTGATCACAAAATCCTTCCGATCCTTGATCGCGGACTCCGGAGAGGGCATACGCGCGATATCCTCCGGCGAGATGGTCTCTTTGGCCAGTTCTTGTCGGTTCACGAGATAAAAGTATAGGATGACCACGAGCAGATTCACAAAAGCGATCAACCCGGTATTCCGAACGAAATCTATGAAAGAATAATGCAGTGCCGTCCCGATAATGATATTCGGAGGATCGCCGCACATAGTAGCCGAACCGCCTAGATTGGCGCAGAAAATTTCGGACAGGATCATTGGCACCGGATCGAAGGACAGGAGCTTTGCCAATTCCACCGTCACAGCCGCAAGAAATAAAATCACGGTTATACTATCTATGAACATAGCCAAAATAAAGCTCATTGTCATGAAAGAAATCAAAAGAGGGATGGGGCGGTATTTGACGAGCTTTGCCAACCACATGCAGAGCCAGTGGAAAAAGCCGGACTTCGCCATCCCCTCCACCATGATCATCATCCCGGCGACAAACAGGATCGTAGCCCAATTGATCCCGGCGGACTCGCTTGTGGTTTTGCCATTGGTGTACCAAAAGGACAGCCTAAAAAAGCTGCCTAAATTCAGGGATTCCTGGATTGCGCTTGGGTTACGCATCAACAGACCGAAGACAACGCCGATCGTCAGCGCGGCGCAAACCAATGTCACCCTTTGCCGCGGAATACGATCGGAAACGATCAAAACAAACATCCCAATAAATATGACAAGTGCTGCAATCTGCTCTAATGAAAGCATAGCAAGTACCCTTTTTCCTCTCTGCTGACGCTCTATTGTAGATGTGCCCCCGGAAAATACTTTCCAAACATATGAATGCGGGCGTGGATATAGGGCATCAGCGCTTCGGCCAGATCCTCAAGCCGCATATCCGAGCTGCGTACGACCAGATCGTAACTTCGTGACGAACCCCATTTGTTTTTGGAAATACGATTGAAATAACGGCGATGCATCGCGTCAATTCGCCGGATCTTGCGGATGGCTTCGTCCCGATCCTTGCCCTCCCGGTGCATCACGCGGTCAATCCGCGCTTCGAGACGGGCCCGGACAAACAACGAGATGAAGTTGGGATAATTCCCCAGAATCACCTCGGCGCAGCGCCCCACCACCACGAAAGAATCGCCGTTTCTCGCCTTGTTTTCGATGAAGTCAAACTGCTTTTCAAGCAAGATATCCTCCATCGAATTGCTGTGCCCGCGGACAGTCCGGCTACCGAAGAAGTCTACCGGTTTTTCGTCGTAGGCGCCAAAGGCTTCCGCCAAATGCGCTTCCTCGCCCTTGAACATCTCGGCGAGGAAATTGTAATCGTAATATGGAATCTCGAGATTTTGCGCGATCATTTTGGCAATATTGTGTCCTCCACTGCCAAATTCCCGATCTAGAAAAATTAAGACCTGTTTATCCATCTTTATACCTTCTGATAATAAACCTCATCCTATGGCGATCCGGAACACCGAATTCCGCATCACCATAGTATAGGAACCGTAGATAAATAACTTGTACATTCTGACTTGTCTTCAACTCCATCTGCACAACTTACTTATCCACAGTTCCTTAGTATATCAGAGGAATGGATTCTTTACAAGAAATTTTGAATTTACCCCTACATACGCGATTATTTACAACTTTTGAGATTGCCAACCAGAACTTTAGCTGATATAATAAAATGGATTATGTCCAAAAAGGGGGATGTGAAAAATGTTTTGTATGGAATGTGGTACAAAACTGCCGGATAACGCCAAATTCTGCATGAATTGTGGCTCTCCGGTGGGAATGTCGGTGCCGATAGGCAATGATACGGAAGATGCGGAAGAAGATAGCGAGATTCTATCCTGCGAATTAAGAGAAGTGGCAGAAGAGATTGTGGAACCTTCTTTGGTTCAAAAGAAGCCGTTCTTTCTAAAAGATTATTCTTCGATACCAGTCCATCTGCATGACCCGAAGGGGATTTTGCAATTTAACCAGTATCTGAAAGACGGTGAATATCATTTCCCTTTGGGGAAATACAGTGTTGATATACCGGAGTACCTTATTACATCATTGAATACACAGGCGTACTTCATGCGATGGGTATGCTGTGAGGATATCGATGGCTTTGAAGAGGAATACGAACAGCATGTACACGGCATGGATTCTTTTTATGAAAAGGGGTTGAAGCTGTTTGAGGAAGCACAAGAAAAAATTGCAACGCATACGTTGAAGTA
>JAFUXY010000362.1 GCA_017477005.1 Lachnospiraceae bacterium
CTCTACTGCGATCAAACAAGGCGTACCCTTCCCTGCCTGATACTCGCTGCGTACTGTATGCCCTGGTGCCTTCGGTGCGATCATTGCGACATCTACGTTGGCCGGAGGCTTGATACATCCGAAATGAATATTGAACCCATGCGCGAACATCAGCATATTGCCTTCTGAAAGGTTTGGCTCGATGTCCTTCTTGTACATATCCGCCTGCAGCTCGTCATTGATCAGGATCATAATAATATCGGCCTGCTTCGCCTCCTCTGCGGAAGTAAATACTTCAAAGCCCTGCTCCTCGGCTCTCTTCCACGACTTCGAACCTTCATACAGACCAATGATCACCCTGCATCCGGACTCCTTGGCATTCAACGCATGCGCATGCCCCTGGCTGCCATAGCCGATGATTGCGATCGTCTTGCCTTCCAAATAGGAAATATCGCAGTCTTCCTGATAAAATATCCTTGCCTCCTGTGCCATTTTTTCTTCCTCCCTCAACTTGCTAAAAACTATATCTCTACCAAAAAACTCTATTTGTTCCGTCAACTGAACTGCTACAAAAAAGTCTCAGTCCACCAAAAACACATCGTCCGCGCCGCGGGACAATCCTGTCAGACCGGTACGCGCCAGCTCCAGTATCTCATAATCCGCCGTCATATTGTCCAAAAAGGAGTCCAGCTTGTCCGTATTCCCGGTCACCTCTACGACCACAGAATCCCTGGTCTTGTCCACCACTTTGCCGTGGAAAATGTCGATCAGCTCCTTGATCGTGAATACGGGGTGGTGATCCCCGTCAACCTTCGTAGAAATCTTGACCAGCATCAATTCCCGTGTCACCGACGCATTGCTCTTCAAGATCTTGATATTGACAACATCCTCGAGCTTTGCAACCTGCTTTTCAATCTGCTCCAACAAAAGCTCATCGCCCGAACTGACAATCGTAATCCTCGTAAAACGCGGATCCGCAGTCACACCGGCGGATATCGAGTCTATATTGTAGCCCCGCCTCGAAAACAACCCAGATACATGCGAAAGCACCCCGGATGTATTTTCAACGAGAATGGATAGCACTTGCCTTTTCATCTACTCCTGCCCTCCCCAACGCCCCGAATCCAACAAATACCTATTTTAATCATCCAAAGGGCAGTTGTCAATAGAGGAATCGTTTGTTTAGTTATCTTCAATATCAAGCTGTGTATCTTCTATGAGTTCCCTTATTCTCTTCTTTGCTTCTATGTTTTCTTCAGTCTCCGGCGTCACTTTGTCCAATTCTTTCAACTCTCTTAACAGTTTTCTAAGGTAACTCTTGAATGTACTCATTTCAAAACCCTCCATTTTATCTCCCTTTCCACGTATCAGGAATCATAATTAATACTAGGTACAATCCTTCCCCTTGTAAAATTATATTTTACTATATTGTTTGATTTATGTAAACAGTAAAATGATGGTATTTCTATCGGTCTTTTTTTAGCCGGTCTTTTTTTATTATCATAAATAGCAAAACTTCAAACAAGATACAAAACATCACCACCATTATCGTTCCCTTGGTTTGATATGTGTTGAAAACTACATTCGGATCCTCCGATGAAATACGAATAATTTTTTTGTCTCCTGCTTCATGTCCCCAATGAGAAAATAGCATCTGCCTAGATTCGAAATGCCTATTATCATAATCATAAGAATATACTGCGTATATGTGAGACATTGAAGCTGTATTCCCAACATTATCTCTATTGTCAACTTCAATCTCTTTCACTGTCGCCTCTACAGGTATGTACCTAGTCCAAACAATTGCCCTGTTTATCAAAAAAAGCAGCAGCGTACAAATTCCTGCTAATACTATAACGAATATTCTTTTATTTATTTTTATTTGCTCCATCTACCCTTCCCCCGTGTCCTTGTTATTCACCATTTACAACAATAAATTTCGGTTACCCAAAACTCCAAAATTAATTTGAGCTGCCGTTTTTTAACGGCAGCTCCGTTTTCTCATTGGCGAATCAGGTTTCTAGCTCAATCATTCATCGATGTATTCGTTGCTCAGGGTATTCACCGGCTGAATGGCACCCGATGCATCCATATCGAATACATGCCAGTATATACCAGTCCTATCTGTCGGTACAACAAATTTTTTAACCATAGTCTTCCCTTTATATACTCTCACCTGCGCATTAGATAAAGACATCTTGTTGGAATCTGAGCTATACTTATTCGTATAATCGTGAACATAATAATGATACATACCGTTCGTCATCTGATGAATTGTAACCGTTTCCGGTCCATAACTGTCTGTATCATCAATATCCAAATCTGCAATGTTGATATACTCATCATCGCTTTCATTATAATGATAATAGATTTCATCTGAATAATAAATATGAAATCTATCATCGCCATTTACAGTTGCACCTGTCAAATGTGAGTCCAGATCTTCCGGATAGGTTCCCCAGGTCAATACAACCCGGATTAAACCATCATCAGGAAGATTCAATTCCGGAGAAAGCACGGCGTTCACATATTTTTCTTCCCCGCTTATCACCGCTACGTTTATACCAACATCAACATATCCATCTGCCATGAATTGGAAAGTATAGTTGCCTGGAACCATTTCTTTCTCGAAAGACCCATCCGCTGTTCCGGTATCTACGGCATCGCCTTCAATATTGTTCCAGTTTTTCCTAATAGTGTACTTAACTGCGTTGAGTTTTGATCCTGTAACTGCGTCAATAATGTCACCATACACCTTTCCTTTTGCAGTTTCTCCATCACGTAAAAGCATAATAAAACTTTCTACGTTGACAGTCTCTCCTCTCGACACATGTTCCGTCGTTTCATATGCCGCGTACCCAGTTGCAAATATTTTAATTGTATAATCAGCCTCCGGCAGTTTGTCTATTACATATTTGCCAGCAGTGGGCCCTACTGAAGTCTTGAGAATTGGACCTCGATATACCTTTATTTGAACCTTACTGTCCTCGATTGTGTTTCCGTTTGAATCAAACACCTTCCCTTCTATTTTCCCTGTTCCGTAAGTACACTCTTCAACCTTTTCAAAATTTTCAATATGAATATTCATTTTCAGCGGACTTGTACTCTTATCGAAGAATGTCCAACTTAATGACAGGTGACACACTTTTGACATGAACTTACCGAAAGCAGTACTATCTGATATCTTTGCGTCCCAGTATAAATATAGGGTACCGTCCCCACAATAGAGGTTCTCAGCGATATGCGGAACAAATTCTATGTCAACAGCAGGTCCAAGCGTCGTTTCCATGCCGACTAAATCCATCAATTTATATGCATTCAATACTACTTTCAGCCCCATTCCTGCTTTTGCCGATCCCTTAAATCTTAATTCTTCAAAAGAGTGTGAAAAATCATTGATGAATCTGGGCGAATTATTAATAACCTGTATTCCGTGTGTGAACAACAACTTATATCCAATAGAAACCTCGCCTTTTACCGACCATGAAGCAATCAAAGCAATATCTATGGATAGACCAGATGCCCCCAATGCGATTGGCAATCTACCCAATTCCTTTGACGTTCCAACCTCGCTTTTGCTTCCATCAGCATGCGTGACATATTCTTTATATGAATCTTTCAATTCAACGCTGCCCTTGAATTTGAGTTCATCTGTCTGTGAAAGCGTCAATTCACGAAAGTCCACGCCAGAAAATCCTATTTTTGCGTCAACCTTGCATGTGACATCAGGCACTCTAAACGAAACATCTCCTTTCAGCTTTCCAACCCCATCTCCAATTGGCGTATCTATAGAAAGAGATAATGTACCGTGCGGATGGAAAGTTCCTCCCGCCGTGACATCAAAGGCCAATGCGTCCGACTCAATATCCTCTATCGTATTTTCCTCATCGTAAATCTCCGAAACGGCTTCCTCCTGGTTTTCTTCTACACCTATTTCATGGCTTTCTTCCTCGACAGTTTCCCCAGACCCGTCTGCCTCGTCAATTTCTGCTTCCTCGATTTCTAACTCGTCAAGACTGTCTTCAAAAGACTCCGCTTCCCCTTCATTGTATTCGGATTCAGATACACTATCTAAACCCGTGCTTTCCGCATCAACAACATCAGTGTCTTCATCCTCATCAGACTGCTCAATTTCTATAGCCTCTTCTACGTCGGACGACTCGAAACCTATTCCGCCATCCTCATCCTCATAAAGTGCGGCTGCATCCTCTGTGTCCTCTGCGTCTTCCGTCTCATCGCTATCTGATTCAGTAGAATCCGGCAGTATTGTCTCGGATTGCTCTTTGATCTCTTCTGCATCGTCCGGTTTATCTGAATATATCATCGGAACATCTGATACCTTAACCATAGTTGCATTCAAATTATCAGAAGAAGTATTCCCATTGCTAATCTCTGTTCCTTCATAGCTCGCAACAACCCCTTCTGACGCTTCAAACTGCCCAATAACAGGGAGACCTTCCCCTTCAAACTTGATTTCTGACACTACTTCTGCAAGTTCAGGCTTCTCGCATTCCAATACTACAAATCCACCTTCTTTTTCCGGGTCATTCGCAACCTTCATTGCGACATCCGAAACGTTATTCTCATTTTGCGGAAGTATAAAGATATCACCTTTTTTCAGCTGCTCGGTAGTGTCATTGGAAAGAATTTTTACCTGATAGTTTGAATCTGCCTCTTCAACAATGTAATTGGTCGTGTCCACAGCTTTGTCATCGATGACCTCATCCTGATAGGTCACCTCTTCTATCTCTGTTTCTGTATTCAGTTCTGCTGACTCAACTATTTTATCGAGTTTTTTCAGCATCATTTTTCCATCAGATTCTGATAGAGTATTTTCCGGATTGAATTTTCCAGATTGAAGAGAAATAATTGCTTGTTCTACAGCAATTGCGTCCACTGAAGGATATTTTAACATATCCGCATCTGAACAGTCTACCACCTGTTCCTCATTTTCTACAAACCCCAAAGCTTTTACAATAGTGTAAGCCGCATACTCCCGCGTCACCAATTTAGATGACTCAAACAGCGGAATATCTTGCTCCTTATCTACATAGCCTTCATTGTCACTTTCCGGAAGTATCCCATAAGCCTGTGCAATTTCTGCATTTTTACCGTTTTCGTCATCCTTCGTATCACCGAAATAATACGCATCATCGTCGATACTCCCAGTCGTATTGAACTCCAGTTTCTCTGCAAGCAGACCTACCCAATCACCCCTGGAATATGTGTTAGTCGTAACAGCGATTTCCGTCCATTTTGCATACAATGTAATATCTGACGTGACGCTTTTCGTGAAATCATATTCCATGGTGAACGTGGCATCCTCATACCATCCCTCAAACTCATATCCTTCCATTTCCGGGTCTTCCGGCTTCTTCACCGTATCTCCTTTAGCAACAGACTGAGGTGCAATGGAGATATCTCCCTCACTGACGAAAGTCACTATGCATTCCGTTTGCTGCGGCTGTGAAGTATTTGATCCGGATGAGACAGCGTTCCATTTTGCGTATAACGTGATGTTCTTGCTTATCTTTGTTGAGAAATTAAACACATTTTTCAAAGCAGAATCTGAATACCATCCCCCGAATGTGTAACCCGTTCTTGTAGGATTTGAGGGTTTCTTTGCCATGCTTCCCTTCGCCACGGTCTGCAAAGCAACAGAAGATCCACCTTTGCTGTCAAACTTCACAGTGTATTTTGTCGCTACATTCGTCTTCGCAGCTTTGACCGTCACCTTTGTAGAAAGGTTGTAGGAAAACTTCTTCCCTGATGACACCTTGCATTTAATCGTCGCGCTTCCCGCTTTCTTGCCAGTCACCTTTCCGTTTTTTACGGTAGCCACAGATTTGTTTGTCGACGTCCAACTATATTTTGCTTTGGCCGCTTTTGCGGGCTTATTGGATATGGCCAATGCCTTGCTTTTTCCTGCCGTGATGGCAACACTTTTGGCTATTGACGGCTTTTTGACAGTGACCTTGTAGGTCAAGTTATACGTCCGTTTGTTTTGTTTGACAGTCACTTTGACGCTCGTGCTTCCCGCCTTAACACCTGTTACTTTTCCTTTTTTCGATACTGTCGCAATTGATGATTTTTGGGATTTATAGGTGACCTTGCCTCCCCTTTTCAGATTTTTGAGAGTAATATTTTTCGTTCCCCCTATAACCATACTCCCAGACTTCGATCCCACTTTCGGTGCTGCCGCCGCTTCTGCCACAAGCGGAGCAGCCGATGCCCAAAGAAATACAACTGTCATGGATAAAATAATCGTCATTGCCAATATACGTTTGTTCCAAAATCTAAACATAAACATCGCTCCTTCCTACTACAAATGCTTCTATATGTATGTTTTGCCGCCTTTTTCCTTCCCTCCTTCCCGCGGACTTCATTCGATATATAGAATGCTTTTTTCCATACTGCTGATTTATTCCAGCAAAGAAACGCCCGCTTTGCCAACAAAACACATAAGAACAAGACCGGTGACAATTCTATCCATTGCTCGAACACCGCCTTGTTTCTTATGCTTTTTATTCTGTTTTTGTTCTAAAACGATATTCGCTGTGGTCATCTTGCGAATATCGTTTATAAAAAACGGAAAATGGATGCAGATTTTATTATATATCAGCAACATCCAAATTTCAACGGAATATCCGTTGAAATTTGGGCATTATTTGGTATAATACTACAGAACATCAACCGAATATGCCATAGAATTGGTATATTCCAACAAGAAAGGAGAAGCTATGAAACACAAACAACACAGAAACACATGGGGGCTGCGGCAATGGCTGGCGATTATGCTGGCCGTAGTGATGGCAGCGTCCATACTCCCGGGGGACGCATCCTTTGTACAGGCTGCGGAAATACTCGAGGACAACAGCGACACAGAGCCAGAAGCCAACGAGGATATTTCTTCTGATGCTTCGGAGGATGCGGAAATATCCGATGCGGAGCAGTCGGATGACGAAAATATGCTCCCAGAAGAGTCTGCTTCTGATGGGCAGGAACTCGAGAATTTTTCGGAAGAAACCGAATCAGAAGCGTTGGAGCCTGTGGAAGAGTCTCTTGACGATTCAGAAAACGACTATGTGGACAGTACGGCAGCATCTCAGAACGTGGAGGAGACAAATTCAAACGACGTGGATACGGATTCGGAGGATCTGAAAGAAGCAGAAGATTCGAAGGAATCCCTTTCTGAAGACATCGTACAAAACGAAACCCTACAGACACCCGATGTCGAAGAGAGTCCGGTCGACAAAGCGACAGCGGGATCAGGCACCGAGGGTGAAGAAGCCCAGATCAACGAGGCTGCATCGGATTCAGACACCGTGATCGAGGAAATTCAAACGGAATCTGCATCCGAGCCGGAGAACACGACGAACATCGAAGAAGAAGCCCAGGAAGAGGATGCCATCACTCCTTCGCAGATTGAAATGGCCGAGGATACGGCGGATGTGTTGAACGATGGCGAGTACACCGTTAATTTGAACCCTAATGGAGGTGCATTTTCTGACAAGACGACAGCCTCGAAGTCGATAAGCGTTGACGAATACGACAGTGTTGATTTGGAAGATTATGAGCCAACCAGGATCAACTATGTCTTTTTGGGCTGGGCGTTTGAAAAGAATGCCACTACCACAACCTTCAGCAAATACTCGTGGTACTATCCATCCAGTTATTCTTCCACCTACGGAACAACGCAGACCCTCTACGCCATCTGGCAAAAGGGTGTCACGATTACTTTGGACGCAAATGGCGGCACTTTCTCGTCTGTTCCGGATATCTACAGTGGCTCAGTATCGCTTTCCACCGACAAAAAGACAGCCGCCATCACAGTGACAAAGAACCGCTATCTATCTATATATGATTATCCGATCAGATCCAATAAAGCGTTGTTAGGCTGGAGTACCTCAAAAAGTGCCACAACGACAGAGACATCGAAGAGTCTGTATATTACTGCATCCTCTAACAAGACGTATTATGCGGTTTGGGGCGATATGGTCACGATTACCTTGAAAGCGAACGGCGGGAAATTCCCTTCGAGTGTGTCGAGCTCTGGAAACACGACGACGGTTTCGTCTGACAAGAGTACCCTGACGATCAAGGCGGCAAAGGGTGATTATGTATACCTCTACTCCTACCCTACCAAATCCAAAAAGCTGCTGCGGGGATGGGGTACCTCGGCAAAGGCGACCGAACCTGCCAGCGGTTCTAGTGAATCCCTGAGTATGCGAATGTCCGCCAATACGACATACTACGCAATTTGGGCGGATATAGTGACGATTACTCTGAAAGCGAATGGAGGAAAATTCCCTTCGACTGTATCGAGTTCCGGAAGCACGACGACGGTTTCATCTGACAAAAAAACTATGACAATCAAGGCAGCAAAGGGCACAGACGTGTATGTATACTCGAGTTCTCTTCCCACGCGTTCGGGCAAAGCACTGAGAGGATGGGGTACCTCAGCAAAGGCAACTGAGCCGGTGGACGGGTCCGAAAAGGATTTCTCACTGACTGTTTCCGCCAGCAAAACCTACTATGCGATTTGGACAGCATCTGTGAATGTCACTTTCAAGTCGGCAGACTCTATGGTATTCTATTCTGACGGAAAATATGTGTCTTCTCTGACCGTGCCGGTTGCGAAGGGAGACACACTGTACGATTACACTCCAAGCGTATATGTGAAGACAAAATCCGGGAGTACAACCTCCTATAATTACCTGTCGAGCAGCAATACCAAATGGGCTACCTCAAAATCCACAAAGGTAGCAAACGCCTTCTTTGCCTACAATTACAAAGTGACAGCGAAGAAAACCTTTTATCCGGTCAATGCCGCTACCGTCAAGATCAAATGGGACGCCAATGGTGGAAAAATCAATACCGCCAAAAGCGTGTCAGTGACAGAAACGTTTGGCCGAAGCATAAGCAGCCCTACTGCTCCCACGCGATCCGGAAAAACCTTCATAGGCTGGAGCGCAACAAAAAAAGCGTCCGGATTGGTTGATTTTGAGAATACGGTATACGCGCTCAAGAATACCACTTATTACGCGATCTGGGAGAGCGGATACAAGATTACGATCAAGGGCAATGGCGGCACCTTCTCCTATTGCTACAATGGCACTCTCTCAAATGACAAAAAAACGATGACGGCCTATGTACGCAAAGGTGGTACCCTGGGCAGCTTCTACTTCTCCGTGACAAAGGACGGAAAAGTACTGAACGGACTGGCTACTACCGCCAAGGGAAAAGCCATAAAGAATCGCTACTCATATCGTCCGTCCTCTGCCATGACTTTCTACGCTGTTCCTTCAGAGTCTGCATCCACCTATGAAGTGACCTACAATGCCAATGGCGGCACGTTCAGCGACGGCTCAAAAGTCAAAAAGGTAGAAGAAGAGAAAGGCGACTATTTGTGGACAAGCGCGACCCGTACTGGTTATGAATTGTTGGGATGGTATACTGCGAAGAAGGGCGGAAAACGCGTGACTACGGTGACAAAGAAAATGACAGTATACGCTCACTGGAAGAAAGCCTTGACCGTGACTTGGAACGCCAACGGCGGCAGTTTCTCCCACTACTCCTACTCGCCGAAAACAGTGGATTATGTATCCAAGAATTCTATTTTGAACAATCATCGCCACACTGTATATTCCTCATCGAACAGCAAAGGTTTTGCAGGATGGAGTACATCGAAGAAAGGATCGATAATTGACCTGCGTTCCTACAAAGTGACCAAGAGCATGACACTATACGCTATTTGGGAGAGCGGCGACGACCTGGCCGATGGGCGAATCGTGCTATCGAAAAAACGCTTTGTCTACACCGGAAAGCCTGTAAAGCCTGCCATAACAGTCTATGACAGAGACGGGAAGAAGGTCTCATCGAGCCAGTACACGGTCACCTATGAGGATAATAATGGAGCGGGGGATGCACATATACAGATACGCGGCAGAGGAAAGAAGAGCGGAACAAAGCGAATGAGCTTCTATATCAATTATGACGCCCGCTCAAACGTTTCTTCCGCAAAAGCGTCCGGAAAAACGATCAAAGTATCCTACAGCAAGGCGACGGCCGCTGTGCAATATGAAGTGTACGCCCAGAATGTGAATACCGGCGCAATCAAATCTGTGACTTCGAAAACGACCAGCGCCACGATCAAAAAACTTGGCAAAGGTACCTACAATGTCTACGTGATCCCATGGACAACAAGTGGGGAGGGCGACGGTACATACAGATCTTCCGGATGGAGAGCTGGTACCATGAAGAAAGTAACTGTGAAATAAGCAATCCATTATTAAAAGAGGCGGGAGTGATCCCGCCTCACTTTCTCAAATATGTTTTCATTCCATCGCAATCCGGGCATCTCTCAATCCTGATATTGCCATCGCATCTTCCTCAGACATCCCCCTGGCCAGACAATTCTTGTATACTTGCTCGGCCTTTTCCAACCTTCCTTCCGCCCTTCCTTCTTCCTTGAACAATTGCATCGTCTCAGCCTCGTTGTATTCCGTAATGCACATATCTTTCACCTCCGCCCTGTGCCCAACTAGAAAACCCTTAATCAAAAATCCCTCCGGCATCTCATTGATAGCCAGATCAACGGCCTCTTCCGTCTCATAGTCACCAGAATATTTCCGGATTTTCTCAATAAACCATGCATATTCTGACAGGGGTTTGCACGCTGACATCAGCTCCCGATTATACCCCTTGTTGATGTTAATCATCCTTACGCGTACTTCAACATCCGATTCCACCCCCGAAACCTCGCTCGGAAATGCATCAGAAAGTGCAAGAACAGTTTCTTCCTCTTTTTTCTCCTTTCCATTGTAAAACACCACTATCTTGGGAATCGGCAGTTTAATCAGTTTCTTCCCAAAAATATTCTCTTTACGCTGGTGAATGAATTTGTCGTACAGCTTTCCAAGATACATTAGCTCTCGAACCGGCATATTGGGATTATAGGTTGACTGGTGTGCCCAAAGACTCATCGTCCAATGGAGCAAAAGCGATGCGTCGTTCTTCATTCCCATATACACTGCGTCATCAATCGTCGTAATCGCAATCTCGTCTGCCTCACTGTACGAACAGCCATTGATAGCATTGTATAACGAAAGAATCCATTCCCGGTTTTCCTCTCGCCCAAATATATACGTGAACAGCCTGTCCTTGTGTTTGAAATTGATCATTTGTATCCTCCCTTTTTAGAAGCATAACATGAAAGTATTTTTTTTTCCACATTTTTTTCAAACAAAGAAACGAAGAAAGCGGGACAACTTTCCCTGCCCCGCTTTCACCTCCTGCTATTACTTTATTTTCACCGTTTTCATGTTCCCGGGCCCTTTATCCGTATGATGTATTCCATCACAATTTGCAGCAGGCAAGACATATACATTATAGGTCCCCTTTGTCAAGTTTTTGATCGTTCCACTGGTTGTCTTCGATATATCAAGAAAATACTTCCCTGTATTTTTATTCACTGCATAGATCCAATAGGAACCGGCCCACTTCGCCTTGCTGCAGGTTACCTTTAGATTTTTTCCGGAAACCTTGGCTGACTTTACGTTGGATTGTTCCTCATAATGAATATAAAAACTGGCCCGCAGCGTGCCTCCTTTCTTTCCCTTTCCACGCACCAATATAGACGCTGACCCAGGGGTATCGTTTCCTTCAAATCGAACAGTGTATTGACTGCTTGAAACCTTCTTTCCATTTCGGTCATACACTGTCACAGTAGGCTTAATCGCTTTCCCCTCGTAGACATACCTCTTCTTTGAAACCTCCAGACGACCATCCGCGATATCATCCCCCTTTTCCCATACGGCATACAAAATCACATCCTTTGTCACTTTATAGGTGTTGAGATTGATAATCTTTCCGTTTTTCGTTGTACTCCATCCTGCAA
>JAFUXY010000363.1 GCA_017477005.1 Lachnospiraceae bacterium
ATACAGATCCAAGGACTTTCCAGGAGGAAGCGGCTGCTGAAACCGAAACAGACAGGTCGTTCCAGTTTTCGGATGCATGCCAAACGGCAGAAAATGCAAGGTCTTCATAGCATCCATCTGTCCGGCCAGGACGCTGTCTAAAGATAGATCGTCCCGCATGGATCGCATTCCGGCAAGCTCCTGTGCGATTAGATACTTGGGCCTCTCTGTTTCAAAGCAGAGAGAGCCCGCCTTTAGCTTGTGACGAAAAAGAAGGGACAGCTCCTCGCCTTCGATATGAACCAGAGTTTCCGCCGGTTTCTTGCTCCGCCGGGATACCCCCATCAATTTCATCCAGGCCGGATAGTATTTCATGGCTAGGTTTTTGGCTTTCTCTAAAGGCTCATCGTAGGTTTGATCGTCCAAATTTGGCAGGGGCAGCATAGTCTATCCTCTTCCTTGATCTTTTTTCTCATTCCATAGTCACCATGATCTCATGAGCGCCGCTGACCGGCAGAATAAATGGCCGCCGCTTCATGGATTGAATATTTTGCAGCTCATGGCCTCCATAGCGGAAATAATTCACCGTCAAATGGCGAATAAGCCGGATCCCCTCTACGCCAAGGATGACATTTTCCAATTGATGCAGGCTCGGACAGGACCCGATCGTCCAGCCGGTATCCCCCGACCGTGTTTTCGGCTTCAAAAAATCCTCCAACCTTTTTTCGACCTTGCGGTGAATCGTAAAGATATCTGCATAATCCTTTGCGACAATTTCCGCACAGACGGCAATTTCCACCAGCTCCGGCCCCGTCACAGCGAAATTCTTGTTTCCGAGCGTGATCGGATTGATCCGCTCGCGAAAGAAATCCAGTATTTTGGATTTTGTTTTTGTAAAATGATACTGCCCCTCTAGGATGGTCTGATTGAACAGAACCAAGGTAATCTGGCCGCTTTTGGGTTCTCCGTTTTCATCAAGGCCGCCAAACGCCTTGGCCTGCATAATATCCCGCGAAGCCTCGAGCGCCAGCATTTCAAAATCGTAGAGGGACACCGCCCGGTTTTGGTGGCGGAGCGTCCCGGTCATCCGACGAACCGCCTCGCCCAGCGTTTCTACATCACAACCGCCGGTCAAAATAGCAGGATTGGTGACCACATTGATAAATCCGATCGACCGCTCCATCTGTTTCAGGTCTCCGATGGCCCGGTTCCCCGCTGTGCCGCCTCCGGTCGTGTAGCGAACGAGGATATTCTGCCGGACGCTCGCTTCGGGAATACGCCCATGCACGCCGTCTCCATACAATAGCTCGCCGGTTCTGCGATGCAGGACATAATGCCGGTCAAGGCAATCGGAGTCATGGAAATCCTCTACCGGACTCCATTTCACCCAGCATCGCTTTCCCTCTTCGCCATCCGATTCCTCTACCATCCTATGTGTTTCCAAAAGCTGCCTGCGGTCTTCCTCCGACAACTGCCCGGTCTCCTCCACATAAACTTCCTGATCCTGTATATTGGAGAAAAGCAGCTTGAACGAGGCTCCTTTCTGAATATTTGCCATCCGAAAATACTCCTGCTCCCGGCGATCGATCTGGCGTACCTTGACTGCGTTCAGAAAGGCATGGTTCAGCAGAGGATGATGCTTCTGTCCAGGCCCGTAGGCTCCGGTGACATCGGACACCCGCAGCCAATAGCGTTCCTTTCCAAACAACCTCCGACTCGCTATGTTCGAGCGGATGTACAGAGTCAGAAACCCACTCCGCGACAGTTGCGCTGTCTCGTCCACCGGATGCAGCTTCTCCCATTTTTGGCCGTTCCAGTATTCCCAATCCAGCAAATGCGTGTGACGGTCGGCTTCATTTTCAATCTCTATGAACCACTTGACCGGATATCCGGCTGGCGAGGTGGCAAACCCCAGATACATCGATGCATGCTCCTGCCCCATCTGCACAAACGGAAGGAAGGACGGGGACGCTCCCTGCCGAATCTCCTGCCAATCGGCATTGTTGTGAAGAAGCACCTGTTCCGCATAGAGCGGCGCGCGATACGCATAGAACAGGCCTACATTCTCGAGAAGCGGAAGGATGTACTGCCCTCGCAGCTTGAACAAATTATTTACCTTGCGAATCCTCGCTCGAATATAAAAGGTATCAATCGCACCGACTGTCACAGAGGTCATATCTCCGGGGCAATCGAAGGAAATCGTCACATATTCCCCCTTTTTTCCATCTGCGTAGGAAAACACACGGGAAGCGTCTTCATCTGTAATCAAGGTCGTCCAACCAGTGCCGTTGAAGTACTCCCAGACAACGGACGCGATCGTGACATCGTATTCCTGTACCGGGGGGAACTCACTCCGATCCATGATCCACTCCCAGCGAATCATATCCCATTCATTCGTCTCGAGCGGCACCTGAACAAAGTCCACGCAAAAGGAAAAACGGATCTTCGCTCCCTTTTTCGAAAATACCTCCTCCGAGCCAAAATACACCTCCTGAAACTCATCCAGCCTCTCGCCAAAGGGCAGGAAGCGGTGGATGGGCAGCTCGGCATCGGAGCCATAGACGACATCCGGTTCTATGACCGGCCCGGATACCAATAGTGAAGGATAGGATGCGGGCAGCGCCTCCGCGGCCTTCATCTCAGGTAAAGAAAACTTCAGCCATCTGGCTGTTTTTCCGTCCACCTCCCTCTCTGCAATCGAAGGCGCCTGCGAAGACTTTTTCAGGAACAGTCTCTCCCCCTCCGACACAACAGAAGAAAAGGACTCCCAGCCTGTTTCTGTGTAATACGATGCCTGAATCCGGCTGCTGTCAAAGGGAAGCTCGATGGACAGATCGGCCTCCTTCGAAAGCGCCAGCATGACCGAATGGGACAGATACAGATCGTGGGTCTGCAAATTCTCTCC
>JAFUXY010000364.1 GCA_017477005.1 Lachnospiraceae bacterium
GTACACGATGGGCGGCGCTGGTGGCGGTTTGGTCTACAACAAGGAAGAGCTCAAGGTCGTCTGTGAGAGAGGGCTGTCGGCCTCCCTGATCCATCAGGTACTAGTCGAGGAGTCGATTCTTGGTTGGGAGGAGCTGGAGCTTGAAGTGGTTCGGGACAAGGACAATCGGATGATTACCGTCTGCTTCATTGAAAATGTGGATCCAGTCGGCATGCATACCGGGGATTCCTTCTGCGCGGCACCGATGCTGACGATTGACGAGGCTCTGCAGGAGGAGCTGCAGCGGCAGGCTTATCGGATCGTTGAGCATATTGGCGTGATTGGCGGCACCAACGTCCAGTTCGCGCACGATCCGGTGACCGGTCGTGTGATCGTGATTGAAATCAATCCTCGTACCTCCCGTTCTTCCGCATTGGCTTCAAAGGCCACCGGTTTCCCGATCGCGCTGGTTTCCGCAAAGCTCGCCTCCGGACTGACGCTCGCTGAGATCGAGGACAGCCGCTTCGGTACGTTGGACAAGTATGTGCCGAACGGGGATTATGTTGTCGTCAAATTCGCGCGTTGGGCGTTTGAAAAATTCAACGGTGTGGAGGACAAGCTTGGCACGCAGATGCGCGCGGTGGGCGAGGTCATGAGCATCGGAAAAAACTTCAAAGAAGCCTTCCAGAAATCGATCCGGTCTCTCGAAAAGGATCGTTATGGTCTCGGCTTTGTTTCTCATTTCCATGAAAAAACCAAAGAGGAATTATTACAGTTGCTGATCGAAGCCTCGAGCGAGAGGTATTTCATCATCTATGAAGCGCTGCGAAAGGGCGCGTCCGTTGAGAAGATTTTTGATATCACCAAGGTGAAGCATTATTTCCTGACGCAGATGAAGGAGCTGGTGGACGAGGAAGAGGAGCTGATTCACCGCTTCAAGGGGCAGGTGCCGGACGCGGCGACGCTCAAAAATGCCAAGGAAAATGGGTTTTCCGACCTGTATTTGGCAAAGCTGTTGGGGGTCTCTGAGGATGATATTCGGCACGCAAGGGAGGGTGCGCAGATCGCCGAACGTTGGGATGGGGTGCACGTCTCTGGGACCCAGGACAGTGCGTATTACTATTCGACCTATTGCACGGATGGCGAGAATCCGATCTCTGAAAACAAGAAAAAGGTAATGATCCTGGGAGGCGGACCGAACCGCATCGGCCAGGGCATCGAATTTGATTACTGCTGTGTGCATGCGGCGCAGGCGCTGCGGAAGCTCGGCTTTGAAACGATCATTGTAAACTGCAATCCCGAAACCGTTTCGACGGACTACGATACCTCTGACAAGCTGTATTTCGAGCCTTTGACGCTGGAGGACGTGCTTCAGATTTACCGGGCGGAGAAGCCAGTGGGCGTGATCGCGCAGTTTGGCGGGCAGACTCCGCTGAACCTTTCGGCGAAGCTCAAGGAAGAGGGAATCCGCATCCTGGGCACGCCGCCCGAGGTGATCGATCTGGCGGAGGATCGAGACCAGTTCCGGCAGATGATGGACAAGCTGGGCATCCCGATGGCGGAATCCGGCATGGCGTCCACAGTCGAGGAAGCCAAGGCGATCGCCGTGCGGATTGGTTATCCGGTCATGGTGCGGCCTTCGTTTGTGTTGGGCGGCCGTGGTATGGAAGTGGTGCGGGACGAGGAAAGCATGGCGGAATATATGCGGGACGCGATCGGCGTGACACCGGATCGTCCGATCCTGATCGATCGTTTCCTTCAGAACGCCATGGAATGCGAGGCCGACGCAATCTGCGACGGGGAAAACGCCTTTGTTCCGGCGGTGATGGAACATATCGAATTGGCGGGCATTCATTCCGGCGATTCCGCATGCATTATTCCGTCGGAGCATATCAGCGAGGAGCATTTGGAGACGATTCGCAGCTATACCAAACGGATCGCAGTCGAGATGAACGTGGTCGGGCTGATGAATATTCAGTATGCGATCGAAAATGACACAATTTATGTATTGGAAGCGAATCCAAGGGCCTCCCGTACCGTGCCGCTGGTGTCGAAGGTCTGTGGCATCCGGATGGTGCCGATCGCGACCGATATTATTACGATGGAGCTGACCGGAAGGCCTTCGCCGGTACCGGCGCTTTTGAGACGGGAAGAGACTAGCGTGCAGTTCTACGGGGTCAAGGAGGCGGTGTTCCCGTTTAATATGTTCCCGGAGGTGGATCCGCTGCTCGGTCCCGAGATGCGTTCGACCGGCGAGGTGCTGGGACTTGCGGAGACGACCGGCGAGGCGTTTTACAAGGCGCAGGAGGCAGCAGGGGCCTCGCTTCCGCTGTCCGGACGGGTGCTTATTTCGCTGAACGCGGAGGACAAGGGGCACGCCGTGGAGCTGGCGAAGCGTTTCTATGATGACGGTTTTGAGATTTTGGCGACCAAGCACACTGCAAAGACGATAGAGGAAGCTGGTATTCCGGTACGCCGCGTGCTCAAAAAATTTGAGGGGCGTCCCAATGTCGAGGATATTATCACAAACGGCGAGGTGCAGCTCATCATCAACTCACCGGTCGGCCGGGGCACAGGCCACAATGACGCGTATCTGCGATTGGCCGCGGTCAAAGCGCGGATCACGTATATTACCACGGTTGCTGCGGCGCTCGCAGCCGCCGAGGGAATCCATGTGATGAAGGAAGGAAAACACGGACAGATCCGCTCGCTGCAGGAGTTGTTTGGGGAGTGAAGAAAATTTCTGGTGGTAGCAGCACTTAAAAGATGCTATAATGAAGCTGATTGTTACGGGGAATTTTCGAATAGAGAGGAGGGTGCGTATGGCTACGATCACGAGATACGGCAAGCCGAATATGACGGGGCTTCCTAAAGATTTGGGCGTGAGTATATTTAAGACAATTTTATCCACGCCTGCACCGAATTTTCATAAAATGGAACAAGAGGCAGACGAGCTTGAACGCAAAATGAAGATGGAACGAGAAAGGCATAAGGCTAATGTCGGTTAAAGGCATTCTTCAATCGGGAATGTTTTACATCGACCATCTGTCGTCTGAGAGCGAAACCGACGCTCGAGATATTGAACAGTTCCAAATCGATGCTCCAGAGGGCCAGGGATTGAGTGATTATCTGAAAAGATATGCCCGTCAGGAAGAAATGAATCGGAGTATGCGCACCTATCTTGTCAGAGACAAGGAGACAGATGAGTGTGTAGGATACTTCTCCTTAAAGGCTGGGCTGATATCGCTCAATGAGGTTGAAGTTGAGGTCGAAGATAGTGCGACGGGCGAGACGCGGATTGAAAGGGAATTTGATACCTTGCCGGGAGTCGAACTTGCAAATTTCGCCGTCAATAGTGATTACATCAAGAAGTACCCATATCAGAAGGGGGTTGGATATGTCATTTTCAAGAAATTCATTATTCCTATGATTGATGCAGTATCTGAGAATGTGGGTGTCAAAATGGTGTATATCTTCGCTTTGCCATATGGTCGGTTAATGAAGCGATATGAAAGGTATGGATTCTGCAGGCTTTCGGATTCGCAAGAGGCAGATCTTCATAAGCGACTAAAACCAAGATATGATGAGAGCTGCAAATTCATGTATTTGGTGTTGGAATAGAATAATGATACAAGTGTTGTGTATGGATATGCCTCTATGCGGGAAAAGGATGAGTAAAAAATGGGGCGAATGGAGCCACAGGATTGAAAAGATAAGGAATAGTTAAAATATATGTTAAACATCTATTTTGGTGACATGGAGGGTGCGATATACAACACAAGCGTTTTTTTCAATAATACTTATGAGGATGATTGGCTGACGGATGATTTTGCCAGGGATGTGATCAAAAGGATTGACCGTTCAGAGGTCGTGGGACCGCAGGCGATTACAAGCCCGGTGCTTGGGGTAATCCCGCCGGAAAGGCTTTCCGGTGGGACAAAAACACTGCTGCTGATGAAAAATAATCCGGATAAAGTGTTTAACGCATCTACCTGTGGAGACAATTGCGCGGGTTTTATATTGCGAATTACCATTAGGATGTGCATTTCAAGTCACCATAAAGGGAGGCAGGAATTCCCGAAGGATATGCCGGGAGTCCCTACCTCTCAAACAAATCATCCAATGTGACAACCTTTACAAAGGCACCGCTGTGTTCATTCTTTTTGAGACCAAAGGTCGTGATCAGGGTGCTGTGTACGGTGACATTTTTCGGCGATGCATCGACAAGGGTATTGATCCTTCCCAATATTTTTTTGTAATACTCGATATCGACGACAAATTGATCGTTATAGAATTTTATCTCACACAGGTTGTAGACATGATCATCTCGTTGTATGATGAGATCGACCTGAGTTCCCTTTTTATTTTTGTCTCCATGCAGAATCCATGTGGATTGTTTTGAAGAGACGCCCCCGATCTCCAATGCCTTTTTTATCTGTGGCACATGATGCGCGCAAACATTTTCAAACGCAAATCCACGCCATACATTTAATGGTTGTGAATTTAGGTTTTTCTGCCAATAGTTTTCGTCAATCGCAGCGGCCTCCTTCATAAATCGTAGGTAGAATAGGCAAAACGGATCTACCAGTTTGTAGTAGCATTCTCTGCCGCTGCCGCCAAATGGAACATATTTTTCGATAAAA
>JAFUXY010000365.1 GCA_017477005.1 Lachnospiraceae bacterium
ATGCGGCGGGTCATTTTGTCGAGCGTCCGCCGTATGCTGATCTGCGAAGCGGTCATCATGGATCTGTGGCTTGCGGCCCGCGAATTCAAATGGTATATCGTCGAGGATCCCGATATCATACGCTGGCTTTGGTATGGGTATTACATCCCGATGCTGTTGCTCCCGCTGCTGGCGCTGTATGTGTCGCTGTATTTGGGAAAGAGGGAGGATTGCAGGCTGCCGCGTTCGGCAGTTTTTTTGGCTTTGCAGGCGGCGGCGCTGATGCTATTGGTCTTGACCAACGATTGGCACCAGATGGTTTTCCGCTTTCCGCAAGAGGCCGAAGTATGGGGAGAGTCTTCCTATGAATACGGCGGCGGGTTTTTCCTGATCTTGGCGTGGATTTTTTCGTGTACGATGGCGGCTTTTCGGATTATGTTTCTGCGATGTCGTATTCCAAAATCCGGCAGGCTTCTGTGGTCGCCGATCGTGGTCTATGGTCTTGATGTTGTCTACGTGGCTTTGTACGCGCTGCGCGTCCCTTTTGTCCTGCGTATTTTGGGCGACGTGGCGGTGGTGCATTGCCTGATTATAATGAGCTTTTTTGAGACCTGCCTGGCCTGCGGTCTGATTCACTCCAACATGCTCTACGGGGATCTGTTCGAATCGTTGGACGATGT
Organism: Lachnospiraceae bacterium; assembly: GCA_017477005.1. GTDB lineage: Bacteria > Bacillota > Clostridia > Lachnospirales > Lachnospiraceae > RGIG4930. Next base: position 660 of record JAFUXY010000365.1, read on the forward strand.
AAACGCGCGGATCGTAGATGAGCATTATCAGGTCAAATTTGCTGCCAGGCGGGGAATTTCGCTGTCAAACGAAACGATGCGCTTGGCCGAGAAGGAACCGGTGCTGCTGTCGGACGGGCGGCGGCTCTACAATATGCACGTCCACGGCGGGCATATGCTCTGGACCAAAGACATATCGGAGCTGTTGGCGCTGCAGGAGACGCTGCAGGACAGGCAGGAGGAACTTCGGACGCGGCAGGAATTTCTGCGTCTCGAATTTGAGCAGGAGAGGGCGCATCGAAGAGTCGTGGAGCAAAACCGACTCTACGATCTGGTGCTTGCGCAGACAAGGGAAGAGATGGGGCAGATCCGCAGGCTGGTACGCCGATTTCGAAGGGCAAAGGAGAAGGAAAAACGGCAGCGGATCCTCTCTGAAATCGTGTTCGTGGGAGGTTACATCAAGCGTCGCAAGGATTTCGTGCTTTCGATCGATGAGAATCCGATGCTTTCGGAAAAGGCGTTGGTTCTGGCGTTTCAGGAATCGCTGCAGGCACTCCTGCGGCTGGGCATCCGGGGTGGCTGCCGCGTGCATACAAAAAGCAGTGAGATCGAGGGAGACAGGTTGCTTGCAGCGTACGATCTGTTTTATTATGTTGCCAAGGGAGCGTTGTTTGACGCACGTTATTTGAATGTAATCGTTGGCAATATTGGGGAAGGGCTCCGTGTGACCGTGGAGACGGATAGCGCGAGCATTGATGAGGGGGCGCTGCGGAGGCGGTTTGCGGGGCTTGCGGTCGAAACAGATGAGGACGGAAAGACCTTCGTACTTTCCTTGGAAGGGAGGTGAGGGCGGTGTTTTTTTCTGGAAATCTATCGTATCTAGTGAAAAGCGCTGTCTTTTTGTCGGCCGTAGCGCTGTTTTTATGTGGTCTTGCGGCGGTCTATTTCAAGGAACATTCGTCCGCATCGATTCGGGAAGCGTTGGACAATCTAGAGAGCGGCGTCTTGTTTGCCGATCCGGGCGGCCGGGTGATCTTATTCAACCATACGATGAGCCGCCTGTCCGGCGAATTGATCGGGAGTTATCCGCAGAATATCTTGGAAATCGAGGCAGCACTATCGCAGATTCGGACAACGGGGAGGTCGGAATCCGGGATCGAAGCGGTCTCAGCGGAAGGGTCTTTGTCGTTTGGAAAGGAATCGGACCTGTTTCGCTTCAAGAATGGCCGGATATGGCAGTTTGTGGCTTCTGAGTTGACCGATTCGCCGCTGGAGGGCTTTGTCCGGATCATGGCGTGGGATATGACAGATATCTGCAAAGCCAATGAGTCCCTACGGGCGGAGAACGAGGCGCTGGTGGTGGCCAATCAGCAGATGCTCCAGATGGTGAACCGGATCGAGGAACGGGTTCGGGAGCAGGAGACGCTGTCGTTCAAGATGAAGATTCACAACGAGATCGGCAGCAGTTTGGTCGTGCTTTCTTCTCTCGCTGATGGAGAGGAGAGCGGCGATATGGAAGAGCAGATGAAGACGCTGCAGTCCGCAGTCCGGAGTTTTCTTGGAAATCAGGAGGGGATGGAGGCGCAAGAGGATGTGTTTGGCGAGGTTCGCCGCCAGGCGCAGGAGATGAATCTGACTCTCGCTATCAAAGGCTTCTACCCAACGGAAAAAGAGACAAAGGCGTTGGCTGCTTCGGCGATCCGGGAATGCCTGACCAATTGCGCGCGCCATGCGGGAGGGCGGCAGGTAGAGGTGGTATTTTCAACAGATGCGCGGGGATTTTTGGCGGAAATTACCAACGATGGAAAACAGCCTGCCGGGCCGATTACGGAGGGTACCGGGCTTTCAGGCCTGCGAAAAAGCGTGGAGCAGGCGCGGGGGGAGATGCGGGTGGAGGTCTATCCGCGTTTCAAGCTGGTGATCGTGCTGCCGAGGGGATAGTGGACAGCGCAGCAGGGAAGGGTGTTTTGGGGAGGAGATGAGATGATCCGCACGATCATAGTAGAGGACAGCCGCATTATCCGGGATTATCTGGAGGCGGTCTTGGAAGAGGGCGACCGCTTTGTAGTAGAAGGCAGCTTTTCAGATGCGTTTGAAGCGGAAAGCTATTGCCGGTCGCATAGCGTGGATCTGGTGCTGATGGATGTTTTGACCGACCATCATCATTCGGGACTGGCTGCCGGAGAGCGGATCCGAAAGGAACATCCCCAGACAAAGGTGGTGATCGTGACCTCTCTGATCGATCCGGAGATTTTGGAAAAGGCCAAAGCCGGGGCGGCGGACAGCCTATGGTACAAGGAGCATGGAAAGGAGACATTAATAGAAGTTCTGATGCGAACGATGGACGGGGAGCAAATTATGCCCGAATCTGCTCCGAGCGTCGAGCTCAACGAGATGTTCTCCGGCGAGATCACGCCCCGGCAGATGGAGATTCTGCGCTGCTTTGTCAAAGGGATGACCTATAGCGAGATTGCCGAGCAAACGGGCTTGTCGGCCAGAGGCGTCCGATGGAACGTGAACGAGATCGTCGACCGGGCCGGTTTTTCCAACAAACATGAGTTGTTGGCGGCATTGTTAAACAACAAAATCATTATCACCACCCTCGTGGACGAGGAAGAGTGATTATGGAATTTTCACCTGGAGAACCCGTTTTTCAAATCTTTCAAGAAAAAATTTTCCAACCCCCTTTTTTCATCCCCGCCTTGCGTATTTATACATGTCAATGAAAACAAAAAACAAGTAACAACCCAACAAAAAAGTATTACGCGCGAAGAAAATGGACGGTGCCGCAAAGGCAGGCCGTCCTTTTTTGAAGCGACTTATGCCTTCCCGGTCTTTTGCACAAAATATACATACACGCAGGACAGTATACCCGCGACGATATAGCTTGCGATCCAGGGCAGATGGAAACCGATCTGCGCATTCAGGATGTAGCAGGAAATAATGTACATATAGAAAGTTCCCGGAATGATCGCCATAATAAACGGCATAGCATTTCTTCGCATATAGACCGCCACCATAGCAAAGGCGAAGACCGCCGTTGTTTCATTTGCCCAGGAGAAGTAGCGCCAGATGATATTGAAACCGGTGGGATTCCCCTTTGCCCAGAACAGCAGAAGTCCCACCACCGTAAAGATCACCAGCGCAAGCATCAGCGCGTTTTTCTTTTTGGTCTGGTCGATATGCAGCGCATCGCCGATCATCAGACGAAGAGAGCGGAGCGCCGTATCCCCGGAGGTGATAGGCAGCACGATCACACCGATGATGGCGATCACACCTCCGATAACCCCCAGCATATTCTTTGCCACAAGCCCCACCACAAGGGTTGCCGAGCCCCAGAGCGTGTCTGCATCGGCCAGTCCCTGCTGCAGAGCGCCCATAGCAGCGGCCGCCCAGGTCATAGCAATGAATCCCTCCGCAATCATCATATTGTAATACGTCATGCGGCCCTCATGCTCATTCGAAACGGTACGGGATACCAAGGTGGCCTGCGTCGAATGAAAGCCGGAGCAGATTCCGCAGGTCACGGTCACAAAAAAGATCGGGATGAAATTCTGCTGCAGAGGGAAGCCCGCTGCAGCCGCATCCCACAGTTCCACCAAAGGATATCCCTTGGTGAACAATCCAATAAATACCCCTACCGCCGACAGCAGAAGCACCGCGCCAAACACAGGATAGATGCGGCCGATGATCTTGTCGATCGGGAAAAGAGTTGCCACAACATAG
>JAFUXY010000366.1 GCA_017477005.1 Lachnospiraceae bacterium
ATCTCTACGACCACCACGATGCAGGGGGCTTCATTACCTTATTCGGCCTGCCCCTCAAGGTTCGCGCTATGAAACTGGCAGAAGCGGAGAAGAATGCTTGAAAGTAACAATTCATTCACGAGCCACGCGCTTGCCGCGTGGCTGCGTGCTTGGAACGAAAACACGTGGACCGCATCGGATCTTTCAATGCGCAAGCCATCCGATGCGGCATAACTGTTCAGTTAGCTGAACAGTTATGTTTGAAAAGGAGCAAAGACAATGGGAATGACAAACAGGCAATGGCAGGGCTGGCTTCGAACCATTATTGCCCTGCTCAAAAAAATGATCAAAGAAGATCCAGACAATGAAAATTTGAAAGAGCTGTTTGACATTTTTCAACAAATGTTGGAGGATGGCATCAACTAAATGAAAAGGTCGAGAATCATTTTTCAAAAAGGAGCCTAGTACTGTCCAACGAACACGAAGTGTGAGTTGTTGACAGCACTGGCAATCCGACAACAGAGTATGTCACATATTACTTGCAGTAATAGAGGAGGAACGACATGGCCAGTGCCAAAGAATATGTCGGAAATCTATTTGACCAACTTGAAATCATCGAGGATGCCTTGGAGTTGATAAAGGAAGATCCGGAAAAAGCTATAAAATATCTCGAAAAGAAAAAAATGCGCGTGGAGCGGAAATTATACCAGAATCCTCCACTGTATGAGGACAGCGAAATATAGGTTCTTCATGTTCACCGGGTGAACATGAAATAGAATGTATATATATGGTATATGGTTTCATGGCAAAAAAATTTCACGGAAAAGGCACAGCGTACCCACGCTGTGCCTTTTCCTCACTTGTTCCTTTGTATCATTTTTCTTGCTTTATCCTGTCTGCCGCTTCCTCTATGGATATCCTCCCCTCTATTCCCAAAAGAAAATCTACAATCTGTTGATCTGTCCAGCCTATACTACGCAACAGTTCTGCCATATTTGCATTCTCCTGCATCGTCATAATCACCCCTCCCATCTATTATTGTCTATCCCTCATCAAATCCTCTCCACCGCCTCCGCCACCGACGACACCCCATACAAGCGGATGCCGTACTCCTTCAGCTCCTCGGTCAACGAGACTTTGGGCAGGATGCAGTCGGTGAAGCCGAGCTTCTTGGCCTCCGCCACTCTCGCTTCCACCATATTGACTGCCCGCACCTCGCCGGACAGTCCAATCTCCCCAAAGACCAACAAGGAATCGCTGATAGGCCGCTCCCGCAAGGAAGAGGTAATCGCCAAGGCCAGCCCAAGATCGATCGCCGGTTCGTTCATCCGAAGCCCCCCGGCGATATTCACATAGGCGTCGTATTCCGAGAGCCGCATCCCCAACCGTTTCTCCAGCACCGCCATCAGCAGATTGACCCGGTTTTGGTCGCAGCCCGTCGCCGTCCGGCGGGGCATCCCAAAGTTGCTCCGTGTGACCAACGCCTGAAGCTCGATCAAAATCGGCCGCGTGCCCTCGATCGAACAAGCCACCACCGAACCGCTTGCCCCGACAGGCCTTCCTGCCAGCATATATTCTGAAGGATTCTTGACCTCTATCAACCCCTCCCGCCGCATCTCAAACACGCCAATCTCGTTGGTCGAACCAAACCGGTTCTTGACCCCCCGCAGGATCCGATAGGACGCATAGCGATCCCCCTCGAAATACAGCACCGTATCCACCATATGTTCAAGCACCCGCGGCCCCGCCACAGTCCCCTCTTTGGTCACATGGCCTACGACAAAGACCGTGATCCCAAGCCCCTTGGCGATTTGCATCAGCGCCCCGGTGGATTCCCGCACCTGCGAGACACTGCCCGGCGCCGAGGACACCTGTTCGTTGTACATCGTCTGGATCGAATCAATAATCACAATTTCCGGCTTTGTCCGCTCGATCACTCCCCGGATCAAATCAAGATTTGTCTCACATAAAAGAGAGAGCGAGTCGTTGAACTCGCCCATTCTCTGTGCCCGCAGCCGAATCTGCTGCAGGGATTCCTCTCCTGAAATATACAACATTGGAATGTGATCCGCGCAAAGCTCACGGCAGAGCTGTAAAAGCAGCGTGGACTTCCCGATACCAGGATCTCCGCCCACCAGGATCATAGAACCCTTCACAATACCGCCGCCCAAGACCCGGTCAAACTCCTCCATATGTGTGGTGCGTCTTTCCTCTGACACAAACGAAATCTCTGAAAGCGTCTTTGGCACCAACTCCGAAGCAGCCTCCCTATGCGCCTTGGCGGACTTGGATCGGTTGTCCACGACCTCCTC
>JAFUXY010000367.1 GCA_017477005.1 Lachnospiraceae bacterium
GGTCAACTGGTTGTTGTCGGTCGCCACATTCGTCGTTGAATAGATCGGCGCCAGTTCATGCTGCGCGGGCGCCACCTCGTTGTGCTCCGTCTTTGCGAGGATCCCCAACTTCCAAAGCTCCTCATTCAAGTCCTCCATGAACGCCAGCACTCGCGGCTTGATTACCCCAAAATAATGATCGTCCAACTCCTGTCCCTTGGGCGCTCTCGCTCCAAACAACGTCCGACCCGTATAGACCAAATCCGGGCGTTTTTCAAACATTTCCTTGTCGACCAAAAAATATTCCTGCTCCGGGCCCACGCTGGTGCGTACATATTTGGCCTCATGTCCAAACAATTTCAAGATCCGCTTCGCCTGACGATCCAACGCCTGCATCGAACGAAGCAGCGGCGTTTTCTTATCCAACGCGTCCCCCGCATACGAGCAAAATGCAGTCGGAATACACAGGGTATGATCCTTTATAAACGCATACGAAGTTGGATCCCACGCCGTATAGCCCCTGGCCTCAAAGGTCGCGCGCAGCCCACCGGAAGGGAAAGACGAAGCATCTGGCTCGCCTTTGATCAGCTCCTTCCCCGAAAACTCCATGATCACGCCGCCATCCGGAGAGGGAGAAATAAAACTGTCATGCTTTTCCGCCGTCACGCCCGTGAGAGGCTGAAACCAGTGCGTGAAATGAGTCGCGCCCTTCTCCACCGCCCAGTCCCTCATCTGAGCGGCTACGGCATCGGCAACATCCTCATCGAGCTTCGCATTTTCGTCAATCGTTTTCTTCAGCGAATAATAAATCTTTGCCGGAAGCCGCGACTTCATTACCCTGTCATCAAATACCAATGTTCCAAAGGTTTCGGGAATATTTTGCTGTTTCATACTGTCTCCTTTCGTTTTTGCAGACATCTATTACATTCCGCTTTCCCCATAATTGGAAAGCACTCTCGCGGAAGGATCCGACACATCGCAGCCTTCCCAACTGCGGTTCGGCATCCAAAAATCGATAACCATTTGCGATTGATTCGGATAATATTTTTCAAAAATCGTTCGGTACAGCAGGGATTCCTTCGTAAACGGTTTCGCATGATCGAAACGCCGAATCCCTTCCTCAAACTCCGGATCAGAAAATTGACTCTCCGCAAATTCCCAAAGGTCGTCCTTCAACGAATGCCCTACCGCATCGGAAAACGCCGCCTTCTCCCTCCACAGAATAGACTCCGGGATCAACGCGTCGTTTTCAAATGCCTTGCGGAGCAGGTATTTTCCCTTCCCATAGCGATTCATTTTTCGCTCCGGATCGATCGCCATGCAATAGTTTACAAAATCAAGATCCCCAAACGGAACCCTGGCCTCCAGCGAATGGACGCTGATACACCGGTCAGCACGCAGCACATCGTACATATGAATTTCCCGGATCCGTTTTTCAGCTTCCCGTTGAAATTCCTCCGCATTCGGCGCAAAATCGGTATATTTATAACCAAAAATTTCATCGGAAATCTCTCCCGTCAAGATCACCCGGATGTCCGATTGCTCGTGAATGGCCTTGCACACCAGATACATGCCGATAGAGGCCCGGATCGTGGTAATATCGTAGGTGCCTAAAGCGGCAATCACTGGCTCCAAAGCGGAGATTACATCTTCCTTTGAGATGATCACTTCGTGATGATTGGAATGAATAAAATCCGCCACTTCCCTGGCATATTTCAGATCGATCGCATCCACATCCATACCAATCGCCCAGGTCTCCAGGGGCTTATCCAAGATATTGGCTGCAATGCCGCAAACCAGAGAGGAATCCAGTCCGCCTGACAGCAGAAATCCTACCGGCGTATCGGAGTCAAGACGTTTTTTCACGCCCTCCACCAACAAATCATGTATATTCTTTGAAATACTTTCCGCGTCATCGTCTAAAACCTTTTCGACCTTCGACATATCCCTGTATTTCACAAAATGCCCGTCCTCAAAATAATGTCCCGGAGGAAACGGAAGGATGGTGTCTACAAGCGTTGTCAGATTCTTTGGCTCTGAAGCGAACACATAGGCGCCATCCCCGCGTTTTCCATAGTACAACGGACGAATCCCAATCGGATCTCTGGCCGCAATATAGGAATTGGCTTTCACATCATACAGGATCAACGCAAACTCCCCGTCCAGCATCCGAAACATCTCCGTTCCATATTCCTGATACAGAGCGGGCAAAATCTCGCAATCTGAATCGCTGATAAATTGAATTCCCTTTTGGATCAATGTTTCTTTTAGCGGGCGAAACCCATAAATTTCTCCGTTGCAGACCAATGCAATTTCGCTATCCTTGGGCAACTTTGCAGTGCCTCTATCGGTTTTTTTTTCTTTGTCTACATAAGACACCGTTACCTTATCCTTGTACACAAAGGGCTGCATTCCGGACTCAGTTAAGCCCATGATCGAAAGCCGATTGAATCCCAGCCATCCATTTCCTGTGTCCAGCAGCCGCTGAGAATCCGGTCCTCTGGATCGGGTCTGCTCGAGCGCTTCCCGGATCTGACCTTCCTCGCCCTTTGCCCCGCAGAATCCCAAAATTGAACACATAACCACTCACCTCCTTCGTCTTAAAAAATGCGAAGCATTTCCTAAAAAGACAAAAAAGGCGCCTCGGAGAACCAATCTCCAAGACGCCATTGCCTTTATGAGTGAGTATATTACAACTAATTCCATTGTTTGTCAAGGATTTTTTTCGGAAGAAATATCTCTTTCTCCTCATCATAGATCGCTTCAGATGAAAGCAAAAAGGAATAATCCAGGTACAACTCTCGGATCTGCCTCTTTAGGCCATATACTGCATCTTCATAATCTGAGCTCTTTATTGTGGCAAAGGATAAAAAAATTACCGGATACGTCCCCTGCAACTTTCGAAATCTTTCATTCTCCCAAATGGAAAGCCCCTCAAACAAATCCCCTCTGCCCGCATATTTATTAGAAAAAAAGCAATCCAACATGGTCAGGTTGAGTGTCTTGCCGAAACGGCGTGGACGTGTAATCAACGTCACCTCGTCCTCATTATCCCACCATTCCTGGATAAAATTCGTCTTGTCCACATAAAAATTGTCTCGCTCCCTCAACCTCGCAAAATCCTGGGCTCCAATAGAAATCGTCTTTGCCATAGATCGTTTGTGTCCCTCTTGCTTCTTTTGCTCTACTGCGAAATTATAGTACTTTAGAACTTGTTGTGTGTCAAGAACAAAAATCATGGTTTTCATTCTTGTTTCTACTTTACTTCATTCCGATAAATGAATACAATAGTGTATATATAGGAAGCACTGATTTATTCGTATTTCCTAATAAAACCTGCGACACGAAGCTAGTCCAGTAGGACACACAAATTCGGTGCAAAAGGAAACGCCTATGATACTTAGCAAAAAACAGATGTCTGAAGAAGATATAAAACTCAATTACATCACTCCGGCCCTGCAAAAAAGTTGGAAAGAACACATTACTATGGAAACCAATGTCAAGATCACCGATGGCAAAATCAATCTTCGGGGCAATCTAGTATCCAGAGCGAAACCCTTGCGAATGGACTATGTCCTTTATTTGAATGCCCAGACCCCTATTGCTGTCGTGGAGGCAAAAGACAACACCAAAAGTATCTCTTTTGGTCTGCAGCAAGCCATTACCTATGCAACAATGCTTGACCTGCCGTTCGCATATTCTTCTAATGGAGACGGCTTCTATGAACACGACATGCTCACAGGCAAATAATGGCAAAGGTTTGTCGAATGCGGAGAAAAAAATCATTGAACAACCCTACTATTCCAGCCATACAACTTATCCGCCCAGATACTATCAACGAATTGCTGTCAATCGTACTGTAGACGCTATTGTGCGAGGTCAGAATCGTCTGCTTTTGGTGATGGCTACAGGTACAGGAAAAACCTACACGGCCTTCCAGATCGTTTATCGATCGTTGAGGTCTGGCATGAAAAAAAGTATTCTGTATCTTGCGGATAGAAATATCCTGGTAGACCAGAGTATTCAGCAGGATTTCTCCCCTCTTGAAAAGACAATACACAAAATTGATTTTGCAAAAGATGATATCGCAAAGATTATGTCCTATGAGGTGAATTTTGCCCTCTATCATCAGATGGTTGGACAAAACGATGAAGAGCGCTTCCGTTTCTTCCCGGAGGAGTTTTTTGATTAATCATCGTTGATGAATGTCATAGAGGCAGCGCCAAGGAAGACAGCCGATCTATACCTATAGCTTGAAGCAAGGTATCGGAGATGGCTTTCTCGCCCCATTCAAGGTAATAAATATCACAACAAATATTGGCGATGGATGGAGACCCAGGCTGGGCCAGCGCGATATTTATGGAAATGAAATTGAAGATAGGATGTACAACAACAAAGACTACGATTACAATATAATCATCGAGGATCGAATCCATCAGGTTGCAAAAGAAATCACAGATTATCTGAAAGCAACAGACCGTATGCAAAAGACCATCGTTTTCTGTGCGAATGAAGACCATGCGGAACGCATGAGAATCGCTCTAACAAATCTCAATCAGGATATGTGCAAGGACAATCCTGATTATGTCGTGAGGATTACAGGCTCAGATGTCTATGGGAAGAGCAAGCTGGATTACTTTATTTCTGTATCTTCGGAGTATCCGGTTATCGCAACGACTTCAGAACTATTAAGCACCGGTGCGGATTGCAAGATGACAAAGCTCATCGTCTTAGATAAGACCATAGAAACAATGACCCTCTTCAAGCAGATTATTGGACGAGGCACCCGTATCCGTGAAAAGGACGGCAAGACGCACTTTCTGGTCATGGATTTCCGTAATGTGACCAAATTATTTTCCGATCCCGCATGGGATGGAGAAGTGGAGCAGGATGAAGGATTCCATCATTCTATAGATGCTTTGAATCTTGGAAAATACGATCTTTCAAATACAGCTACGCCGCTTCAAGTTTCTGAAGATGCAAAGACAAATTACGGAAAAGATCCAACTCCAATTATTGATAAAAATGGCTGCACAGTAAAGGTAATCAACAAAATTGTTTCCGTCTACGATACCAACGGCAAGCTGCTCATACAGGAAGATATCATTGATTATACCAGAACCAATATTAAAGGCGAGTATGCTTCTCTTTCCGATTTCATCACAAAATGGAAGGCAGAAGACAAAAAAAGAAGTGATCGAGCAGTCCTTTGCCGAAATGGGCATCGACCTATCTGTGTTGAAAAAAGAACAAAACCTGGCAGATGTGGATGACTTTGATTTTATCTGCTATGTAGCGTATGGAAAGAAGCCATTGACACGAGCCCAACGAGCAAAAAATGTAATGAAGCAAGACTTCTTCAGCAAATATTCGGATGATGCAAAAGCGGTTCTTGAAATATTGCTCGACAAATATAGGAATCAGGGCATTACAGAGATTGAGGATACAAGAGTATTATCGCTTGCTGAGTTTGAAGCATTTGGAAAACCCTCCAGGATCGTAAAACTGTTCGGAGGCAAAGCGAATTATGAAAAAGCGATAAAAGAACTGGCAGAAGCATTATATTTAGATGAGGTAGGATAAAATGGCACTGCAATCAGGATTTATAAAACGTGTGCGCGACATTATGCGTATGGATGCCGGTATCAATGGCGATGCTCAGCGAATTGAGCAGATGGGTTTGATGATGTGAAAGAGTCCCACGACTTTGGTTTTGTCTACGAAGAAATCCTGCGAGAGCTCCAGAGCGCCGGTTCTTCCGGCGAGTTTTATACGCCAAGAGCTGTCACGGAGTTTATGGCGCAGATGATAAAGCCAAAGCTAGGCGAAAAGATGGCAGATTTTGCCTGCGGTACAGGAGGATTTATCACTTCATGGCTCGGTCAGTTGCAGAAACAGGTTTCCACTACCGCCGATGCAAAACAGCTTGATAACAGTATTTATGGGATCGAAAAAAAGCCATTTCCCTATCTGCTCTGCGTGACAAATATGCTTTTGCATGATATTGAAATTCCGAATATTTATCATGCAAATTCACTTCGACACAACCTGCTGGATTATACGGACGATGACAAATTCGATGTCATACTGATGAATCCGCCTTATGGCGGACATGAAGATAAGTCTATTCAAGGTTTCTTTCCTGATGACCTTGCAAGCTCTGAAACAGCGGATTTATTTTTGTCTGTTATCATGTACCGGTTGAAGAAAAACGGTCGGGCGGCTGTGATTATCCCCGATGGCTTTCTGTTTGGAACAGATAATACAAAGGTGGCCATCAAGAAGAAGCTCCTTGAAGAATTCCATCTGCATACGGTTGTCCGAATGCCTAGCAGCGTGTTCAATCCGTACACCAGTATTACGACCAATATTCTGTTCTTTGAAAATACGCATCCCACCAATGAGACCTGGTTCTATCGTTTGGATATGCCTCAGGGGTATAAGCATTTCTCCAAGACAAAGCCAATGAAGGTGGAACACTTCGCTCCTGTCGTAGAATAGTGGCACAATCGAGTAGAAATTGAAGAAGATGGGTTCCCAAAAGCAAAAAAATTTTCGGCCAAGGAGCTTTCAGAGGGTTTTGGTTACAATTTTAACCAGTGCGGATACCCACACGAAGAAGAGGAAATCCTTGACCCGTTGGATTTGATTGAAAGGTACGAAACAGAACGCGCGGCCTTAAACGTAGAAATTGACGAAGTGCTGGGGCAGATTACGGATATTTTGAAAAGGAGTAAGTAGACATGATGTATCCTTTTATGACATTGGATGACGAGACAGAAATTGTGCATTCAGACGCGGATGACACCGGACGGGTAGAAGTATACATCGAAAAACCAGATGAATCAGATGGATTTCATCATATGAAAATGATTCTTCCTGATGGCAAGGTCGAGGATATATATGGATTTGCGCCATCGGACGTAAAGAAATATAAAGAAATTGTAGATAATAGTCCGCTTAATAGAAGCACGATGCAATGAAGTTATTGAGAAATGGACTTCTTTTTTTGGGGAGATACATTACTACATATGAGAACTACTATGACACTACAGGATTTGAAGAATAGCATTTTGCAGCTTGCCATACAAGGCAAGCTTGTGGAACAGTGCGCCAATAAAGGTACAACGGAAGAACTGTATCAGGAAATTTGTGCCGAGAAGCAGAAGCTTATCAAAGAGGGGAAAATAAAGAAAGAAAAGAAACTGCCGGAGATTACGGAAGATGAGATTCCGTTTGAGATTCCGGAGAGTTGGAAGTGGGTGAGGTTAGGCGAAATAGTTTCAGTGTGTGGTAGAAAAAGAATTCCCGTGGGACAAAAGTTACAAAGTGAACCTACATCGCATAAATATATTCGTGTCACAGATATGAAAAATGGCACGGTTTTAGATACTGATACAAAATATATATCAGATGAAATATATGAGCAAATTAAAAAATATACTATAACATCAGCAGATTTATATATTACCGCGGCAGGAACCATAGGAAGTGTAGGATCAATACCAAAATCATTCGATGGTGCAAACTTGACAGAAAATGCAGACAAGCTTGTAACATACTCTGTTAATAATGAGTATTTATATAATTGCCTTACAAGTCCACTTGTCCAAGAACAAATAAAATCCATCACAACAAAAGTTGGACAACCAAAACTTGCGATAATAAGAATACAAAAACTATTAGTTCCCCTCCCCTCTCTCGCCGAGCAGAAGCGTATCGTCGCCAAGATAGAAGAACTCTTGCCATATTGTAAACGATTAGAATCCATAACTCAACAACCACCGGCTCAAAGCCGGTGGGTTGTATGGACTAAAGTCCAGAATAAGCAACTGAAAGTTGCGTCTTCCGGCTAAAGCCAGTTGCCA
>JAFUXY010000368.1 GCA_017477005.1 Lachnospiraceae bacterium
ATGAGACCGATATCAGTCGGTCTCAAATGGGGCATTTTGTAATGCGGAAAGCAGCGGGTAATGTGCAGCGGAATAGCAGGGTCGAGGGAGGACAGCCACCGCGCCTCCCGCCGCATCTCTTCGGGATCGTCATTGAGGCCAGGGACGATCAAGGACGTGATTTCGACATGGCATTTTTGGCAGGCCATTTCGACTGTCCGCTGAACCGATGCAAAATCGCCGCCTAAGCGTTGGTAGATTTCTTTGGAAAAGCCTTTGACGTCGATATTCATAGCGTCCACAAAAGGCAGCAGGGTAGACAGAATTTCCGCCTCTGCGGTACCGTTTGTGACAAGGACGATGGCGAGGTCGGTCTCTTTGGCGTATTTTGCACAGTCCAAAATATATTCGTACTGGATCAGAGGCTCATTGTAGGTAAAAGCGATGCCAATATTTCCGTGTTCTTCGGCGGTTTCTATGGCGATGCGAACCAATTCTTCCGGGGCTAGAAAGCGGGTGGGCGCGTCGCTTTCCTGGGAGATGGAATGATTCTGGCAAAAGGCACAGGAAAGATTGCAGCCATAGCTTCCCACAGAAAGAATGGGTTGGCCGGGATGAAAATGGTACAGAGGCTTTTTCTCAATTGGATCCAGGGCAAGAGACGTGATTTGCCCGTAGGATGCAGATACAATGCGTCCGTCTTTGTTTTCTCTGGCTTTGCAGAGACCCCGTTGTCCCTCATGCAGTGCGCAATGATGGAAGCAAACCGGGCAAATAGAGGATTTGGAAAAGTGTTTGTTCATCAGAAAACCTCCACAGTTTGGCCGTTCATTTTCCCAATCAGTACTTCTTTTCCCTCGAAGGCAAATCCATATTTGCGAATGCGCTCTTTCGGCACGCCTGCGTCCAAAAGCTCTGCTTCATAATGCTTTTCTTCGATCTGAAGTAGAGCAGCTTTCACGGTATCGGACAGAGACTTTTCGCCCCTGTCTCTCCGCATTAGTTTGAACTCAATGATAATACCATCGTCCTTCGCCGGTTCTCTCGGGATCAACATAATATCGTATCGCCCGAAGCCGCTTTCTCTATTGGAACGCACTTGGTAAGTTTTGTCTAATTCTATAATAAGTCCCAGCACGAATCCGTGGTAATAAAGCTCCGGATCGCCCCCTTTTCCATAGGGATCGAAATAGGACATGGTGTGTTCTGTGACTCTCTGCATATAGCCATTCATTGCGTCAAGATCTCCGTTGACCAGTGCTTTCGTAAAAGAATGATAACCATACCTGTCCTGTTCACCGAACCAGGCACGCACCACTCTCCTTAGTCCGGTCTTCGTTTCTGTATTAGTAATGGCAAGGGTGTAAAGAGTGTTTGCCCCATCTGTAATATCGTATTCGACATCGAGCACCTTGAGATAGCCGCTTGCGACCATCAATCCCCAGATGGCGTCCTTGTTCCCATCGAGCTGGTTGAACACCACCTCCTCTTCGATGGTGGAACGAATTTCTTTTCCTTCGAGAAGGTCGCTGAAGTCTGTTTTGATAGCGATATTTCCCGAGCGGATCAGGTTGCCTATGAGAGAATTGGAGCTGGTATTGATCCAGAAAGGTTGAAATCTGTGTTCCTTAAAATAACCAATGATTGACCATGGATTGTAGATATTTGGAACACCGCCGAAGACAAAGCCATCATACCAAAGCTTCACAGTTTCTTTGTCGGAGAGTTCCTGCTCATCCATAGCCGCAAAGACTTCTTCCTCCGTGAAACCGAACGCAGTCTGGTAAAGCGGAGTTGTGGTAGAAACAACTTGGAGATTATTGATATCTGAAAATAGGGACTCTTTTGAAATGCGAGTGATCCCTGTAATGACTGCACGCGCCAGTGAAGGATTTGTTTTGAAGGTATTGTTGAACAGATCCCGGAAGAATTCGACCGCTTCGTCCCAAAAATCGGAAAGGTACGCCTCCTGCATCGGCGTATCGTATTCGTCTAAAAGGAGAATCACTTTTTTCCCGTGATGTTTTTCGAGAAAATGGCAAAGCAAGTTCAAGACAGAACCGGCCTGATCCGTGGTCACGCCGCCTACCAGTTTTTTCAGATCCGTTTTTTCTGCATCCGATAGTCGGTCGCTGTCTAAAAGGTAATCATATTCCCGGATCTTGTTTGTGAGCAACTGGCAGACGCGGTCTGTCATAGTCCTTGGCCTTCCACCAATCGCAGATGAACTGTGTTTTGTCCACATAAAACGAACCGTCATTGATATACTGTTCAAAATCCTGAATTCCAACAGAAACTGTCCTGGCCATAGCGGTTCCTCCTGTAATTTTTGGCTTCTTGCTATGATATTAACGTGGAAGCCTGTGAGTGTTTTGCGTCATTCATAGCGAGGAGATAGTTGCAATATTGGTTCATGCTGATTCCTTCCCGCTTGGCGTTTATGGAAAGCGAACGATGGAGACTTTTCGGCATCCGAAGCTTGAATTGTCCGGAGTATTCGATGGTTTCATCTTCTTCTATGATCTTCCTTATTTCTTCCACGTAGACACGTTTTATTGGATCATGCTGTGGTATCGTGATCGGGGGCATTCCTTTCTTGCGAAAGGTTTTGTGGCAGCCTCCTGCGTATCATTATAAGTGGTGTCATATGTGGTGTCAACAAAAATGATGGAGAGTAGTGGACTTATTTTTGTGTCGCAGTTCCTAAGGATTGAGCCGGAAACCTTTGAAAAGTGAGAAATCTATCATAGCAAAACATATGATAATGCCGGTTGAATCCAACCTGTAATTCCTTTATAATTGCCACAAGAAGATGAGCGAGTGCATAGGCTCTTTAGAAGAGTAGAGTTTATTGAAAGATTTGATGAGTTTAGAGTTTGTAAACATCGGGAATGCTGACATGCTCGGGTCAGGGATGCGGAACCTTTACAATTATAAGAAGCTGTATTCGGGCGGAGAAATAGAACTGTAGGAGGGAAAATATGTATAAGAGTGAAATACGACCATCGCAGATTGCCAGGCTACAGGAAAAGGTGCGCAAGTCCGGATACAATAAGTATTTATTGAAAGTTCATTTGATTAGATGCAGAGCATTTAGTGGAGACCTTATTCATTTCGATTTTCCGGTAACGGCACTGATTGGTCCGAATGGAGGGGGAAAAACAACGATTTTGGGAGCAGGAGCGTTGCTTTATAAAAGCATTGCGCCGCGGCAATTCTTTGCGAGAAACCGCCAGCTAGATAAAGAAATGAGAGATTGGTCGATTGCGTATGAAGCGATTGACAGGGAGATTAATCGCAATGATGTTGTAAAAAGGACGGCACATTTTTCTACGGAAAAGTGGTCACGGGATGCCTTGAACAGAGAAGTGCTTGTTTTTGGGGTTTCCAGAACTTTGCCTGCAGTGGAGAGGAGCAGTCTATCAAGGTTTACAAATAAAAATGTCGTATTCAGGTCGGATGAAATGACGACATTGAATGGATCGGCAGAATATATGTCAAAGATACTTGGAAAGGATGTCAGGGAATATCAGATTGTTCAGTCTGATCGTTACGGAAACATTCAGTTACTGGCGGGGCAAACATCGGATGGCGACAACTACTCAGAGTTTCATTTTGGCACGGGTGAGTCTAGTATAATAAAAATGGTATTAGGAATCGAACGGGCTCCGGAGAATAGCCTGATTCTTATTGAGGAAATAGAGAATGGTCTTCATCCAGTCGCTATAATGAGGCTGATAGATTATTTAATTGATGTTGCAGATCGAAAAAAACTTCAAATAGTCTATACTACGCATTCAGAGTATGCTATTCGATCGCTACCGGACGAAGCTGTTTGGGCTGCGGTAGATGGAAAAGCAATACAAGGTAAACTTGACATTTTGTCACTTAGAAGCCTTCAGGGAGAGGTGGAGTCTGAATTGATTATATATACGGAAGACATCTTTGCAAAGGAATGGGTGATGTCGATGCTTCGTTCAGATTCAGAAATAGCGACGGATGCAATTGAAATATTTGCTATGGGATGCGATGGAACAGCTGTTACCGCAAACGCTTTTCATAATGCGGATCCGAGTAGTAAAGTAGGGTCAATATGTATTATTGACGGTGACTCCAGGCAGGAGACAAATGAGCAAAGCAAAGTGTTCAGATTGCCTGGGGAAGCTCCGGAATTTGTGATTTTTAATGAGATTTTGGATAAGTTAGACGAATGTTCAGGCATACTTTCGGTTCGGTGTATGCATAAATATGCGGATGCAGAACTGGTTAAAAATGTTGTATTAAGTATAAAAAACACAAATTATGATCATCATATAATATTTGCTCAAATTGGTGAGAAGCTTGGGTTTGTCAACGAGAATGTAATCAGAGACGCTTTTCTTGCTACCTGGTGCGAGCAGTATCCTGACAAGGTTGCGGATATGCTTAATCCAATATCGAAATACCTGCCTAGAATACGATAGGACGAGATGGTGTTGAGCATAACTCTGAAAATCAAATTGTTAGATGATGATGCAGAGAAGGCGGTTGCCGATTATTGAGCCGTTTGTTTGATGAATATTATGTAAGGTTTGTGAAATTATGGAATCACAGAAAAACACACAATATAATATTTTAATTGCGGAAGACGATCCGGATATTGTGAATTTGCTTTCGCTGTATTTGGAAAATGAGGGGTATCCGGTTTTTCGAGCCGCTAATGGCCTCGAGGCCATCCAAATTATGGAATCCACATCCATTAGTTTCGGGATTTTTGACATCATGATGCCGAAAATGGACGGCTATGCTTTGCTCAAAAAGGTGCGGCAGCATTATAATATGCCGATCCTGATCTTGTCGGCGAAGGATCAGGACAGCGACAAGATATTGGGATTGGATTTGGGCGCAGATGACTATATGACAAAGCCGTTTAATCCGCTGGAGGTCGTGGCGAGGGTACGGGCCGGATTGAGACGGTTTTATCGGTTGGGGGGAGAGACTGCGGAGGAAAGGAAAAGGACGCTTTCGGTGGGGGCGTTGACTCTGTATCCGGAAGAAATGCGACTGGAGAAAGACCATTCTGTCGTAGAGCTAACACCGACGGAGTTCAAAATACTTCGTTTGTTGATGCAATCGCCAGGTCGGATTTTCACGAAGCTGCAAATATACGAACAGG
>JAFUXY010000369.1 GCA_017477005.1 Lachnospiraceae bacterium
ACGTGATGAAGCTGCTGCGTTTCAACGCCCAGTTCAACACCCTGATCCGGTCAGCGGACGTGTCCGGGCTTTTGCATTACAAGTTGATTTCTGAATCCAATTTCACGGATTATGTCGATTGCAACGAGGCAATTTCCAACAAGATCAACAATATTAAAAGCAGATTTGTCGAATTTGAAAACTTCTGCGCGCTGCTGAAATCCAGGGATCTGACCTACGCGCGCATCAGTCGGGTGTTGACCCACATCCTTTTAGATATCAAACAATACGATTTGGAAAATTTGATCGAGTGCAACTACGCGCCCTATCTGCGGGTTCTCGGTTTCACCAAGAAAGGAACGACTCTGCTGGCCGATATCAAAGCCAAGGCCCAGATTCCCTTCTTCTTGTCTCCGCAGGACGGTATGCCGCGTCTGGGCGAGATTGAACGCGCTGTTTTAGCCAAAGATGTCCATGCAAGCGATATATTCCGGACTCTCTTGACAAGCAAGTCCGGACGCGTGTTCCCAACCGAGTACACCAGAAAGTTCGAGATCAAGGACGCGAGTTAAGGAACTGCGATTTCTTCAATCACGAATATAGAAAGCCCGATTATGCTGCATCACTGAAGTGTACGCATAACCGGGCTTTTTTGTGGAGAGATGATTCCATTCGTTGTTTACAGAAATATACTTCCCATCTGCATCAATGATGGAACAGACGAATCCCCGTAAATGCCATTACCATTCCATACTGATCGGCCGCTTCGATCACTTCCGAATCCCGGATCGAACCACCCGGCTCAGCAATATACTCGACTCCGCTTCTCGCTGCGCGATCAATATTGTCCGAGAACGGGAAAAATGCGTCGGATCCCAGGCTGACGCCCTTGCAGGTCGAAAGCCAGACCCTCTTCTCCTCCTTTGTAAACCGCTCGGGACGCTCCGAAAAAACGGTCTGCCAAACGCCATCCGCTAAAATATCGTCGTCATCCTCTCCAATATAGAGATCGATTGCGTTGTCCTGGTTGGCCCTCGGAATCCCCTCCAGGAAAGGCAGCGACAACACCTTCGGAGACTGTCGCAGATGCCAGTTGTCCGCCTTTGTCCCAGCCAGCCTCGTGCAATGAATCCGCGACTGCTGACCAGCGCCGATCCCGATAGCGCCCCCGTTCTTCACATAGCACACGGAATTCGACTGTGTATATTTCAATGTAATCATCGAAATGGCCAGATCCTCCTTTGCTTCTTTAGGAAGCGACTGATTCTTCGTCACGATATTTCCGAAGAAATCCTCGTCAATCACCAGCTCGTTTCGCCCCTGCTCAAAGGTAATCCCGAATACCTGCTTTTTTTCCTGCACGGCCGGTACATATCCGGCATCGATCTCAATAATATTGTAGGCGCCTTTTTTCTTGCTCTTTAATATCTCAAGCGCCTCCGGTTCGTATCCCGGCGCAATGATCCCGTCAGAGACCTCCCGCTTGATCATCGTGGCCGTGGCTGCATCACAGATATCGGACAGCGCAATGAAATCGCCAAAGGAAGACATACGATCCGCCCCTCTCGCCCGCGCATACGCATTGGCCAAAGGCGAGAACGAAATATCCAGATCATCCACACGATAAATCTTTTTTTCCACCTCAGACAGCTCTCTTCCAATGGCCGCGCCAGCAGGGGAAACATGCTTAAACGAAGTCGCCGCCGCCATTCCTGTCGCTTTTTTCAACTCGCTGACCAACTGCCAGCCATTGAAAGCATCCAAAAAATTGATATAGCCGGGTCTTCCATTCCGTACCTCGATCGGGAGCTCTCCCCCATCCTCCATATAGATTTTGGACGGTTTTTGATTGGGATTGCAGCCGTATTTTAACTCAAATTCTTTCATACATAATTCCTTTCCTAGCCATCAACTTGTATAACACCAAGGGAAATAATTTTTTTCATCAACTATTCCACCGACTAATCAGATGCTATTCTTATTGATAATCCTCGACTCATATGTCCCGGTTTCCGCATCTATGAACCGCGTAAACAAAGAGACCTTATTGTCCTCATTCAAGCTATCCCAAAGTCCGTTTGTGAAGGCGTCAATGTCCCCCGAGATCGCCACCCTTTTCGGCTCCCCCTCAAAGCTCGGCAAAGGATCTCCATCGGAAAGATAGGTATGCAGAAAACGCCCCTCCCCCGGCAGAGGATTGTCATACGCAAAGCTGAAACGATTGACCGATCCCGGATTCCCATTGTCCGATTTAATAATGGACATAGCGTAATTGAAACCTCCTTCAACAAGATGAACTACCCCTGAAATACGTGGCGTATAATTCGGTCCGTCCGGCTCGTAGGTGCGACCACGCAAAGACTGCTCAAAGGTTTTCTGCGCATCCAATCCATCAAAAATCGTATCGGTCTGATCTCCATTCGTAACAATCGTTTTATTTCCCAACAGGCGCACCGGAGAATAAATAATCAAACTCGGATCTTCCATTTTCGACGGATCAAAAGCCTGCGTGCGGATTCCTTCTCCGTCTTCCACAAAGATGCGATTGCGGCTGTTGGCACTCCGTCCCATGATAAAATAGGCAATCACCGCTTTTCTTCCGTCCTCACTTCGACCAATCACGATCCCTCTGCCCGGATAAGCGTTGTGCTGCAATTCTCTTTCTAAATCCAATTTTTCCATAGCAATCCTCCTTTCTTCATACCTTTTTAGGAAGCGTCACCAAATATCTTGAACATTTAACTTGTCTTTTCATTCATATTACTGTGTTATACCCACTAGGAAAGAATCTTCCCTCAACTAAAAAATAATTTTATGTCAATCAAACAAATTTCTTCCCTCAATTAAAACAATTCCTTGTGACAACAAAATCATGACTTCTCATTCAACAAACCTGCAACTCTTCCTTCCATAAAAAGCATTCTTTCCCTCAACAAAACTACAGTTTATCTCTCAATAAACAGATATTGCTTTCTCAACCATAGCGAATTCCTCTATCCATCATCAAGGAATCCTCATTCAATCTGCCAATCAATCGGCTCTCTCCCATGCTCCTGCAGAAAGGCATTCGCTTTCGAGAAATGGCGACATCCGAAAAATCCACGATACGCCGACAACGGAGATGGATGGGCAGCCGCAAGCACCAGATGATTGGAATGTTGAATCAACCTGGCTTTTTGCTGTGCCGGTCTCCCCCAAAGCAAAAAAACGGTGGCCTCCTTCTTCTCGTCAATATGGCGGATCACCGCGTCGGTAAATGGCTCCCAGCCCAGTTCCTTGTGGGAATGCGCCACGCCACGCCTCACCGTCAGCGTCGTATTCAGAAGCAGCACCCCCTGTTTAGCCCATCCGGTCAAATTGCCATGCTGAGGCG
>JAFUXY010000370.1 GCA_017477005.1 Lachnospiraceae bacterium
CGCAAATTTGCAAGGAGACGAATTTCTTGCAGTTTGGCGGAACCGTTCAGGCGAAGCAGTGCAATTTTGCCGGTCTTGGCGCGACAGATGGCGGCGGCAAGCCGGAAACCTTTTCGGATGTGCGGGAAGGGGTACGGGCGCAGGTGCAGCATTTGAAAGCCTATGCTTGTACAGATGATTTACAAAATCTATCCGTTGATCCACGATTCAATAAAGTGGAACGCGGAACGGCGGAGTATGTAGAATGGCTGGGGATTCGGGAAAATCCAAATGGAAAAGGATGGGCGACAGCGAAGCATTATGGATATTCGCTGGCCTATGATTACGAAGATGTTCTGCTGAATACAGATTAATGTAGACGATGATAGATCGTTTTCTTTGCACAGACAATAAAAATGCAAAAGTCAAATAGGCAGGAAAACTTAAAAGGCTTCTACCGGTTTTTTGCGGCAGTGGTATTGACGGTGGCGGTGACATCGATCTATGCTTATGCATGGTTCAACAAGATAAACGCCTTGGCCAGCCGACCCTTTTTGTACCGGGGAAGCTGGATGATGGTCTTTTTGTACGCTGCAATCGTGGTGTGTGTATTCCTGCCTTTTGGTGCTTATAAAATTGGTTTTAGTCGCAAGGCTCATGCCCTGTTATCACAGGGCTGGGGCTTGTTTTTGGTTAATGGGATCGAATTCATTCTGACGGCGATCATTATCGGGCGGTTTCGTGTATTGCCGGAGGTAGTGCCTGCATTTGTGATGATGCTTGCGGCGCAGCTTTTGGCGGTGCTGGTCTTGACGGTTTCTCTGACAAATATTTATCGCCGGTTCTTTCCTCCGTTTCGCATGCTTCAGATTCATGGGGATGGGGAGTCGTCTCTTGCGGACAAGATGAACGCGAGGGATGACAAATTTTGGATCCGCTCTCAGATATCGGCCGAAGTGCCGCTTCGGGAGATTGAACACGAGATTGATCGTTTTGACGCGGTGCTGCTCAACGATTTGCCTGCGGATTTGCGCAATGATATTTTGAAATACTGCTTTGTCCACAAAAAGCGGGTGTATTTTGCACCGAAAATTTCAGATATCCTTGTAGTGGGTTCGAAGGAGATGAATCTGTTTGATTCGCCTTTGTTTTTGAACAAGAATGCCGACAGTCTGATCTATTACCAGTTTGTCAAAAGATGTATGGATATCGCCATTGCCTTGGTAGGGATCCTTTTGACCTCGCCGTTTATGCTGGCATCGGCGGCTGCGATTCATATGTATGACGGGGGGCCGGTGTTTTATCGGCAGAAGCGTCTGACGAAGGACGGAAAGACATTCGATATTTATAAATTTCGCAGTATGATCGTGGATGCGGAGAAGGCTTCCGGCGCCAGGCTCGCGGCAGAAAACGATGATCGAATCACTCCGGTAGGGCATTTTATCCGGAAAACGCGGATTGATGAATTGCCGCAGTTTTTCAATATTCTGGGAGGGTCTATGTCGGTGGTGGGTCCACGGCCGGAAAGACCGGAAATTCATGAGGAATACTGCCAAAGAGTGCCGGAGTTTGATTATCGTTTGCGAGTAAAGGCGGGGTTGACCGGCTATGCGCAGGTGTACGGGAAGTACAACACGACGACCTACGACAAGCTGAAGTTTGACCTGCTCTATGTGGAGAAGGCGAGTATTTGGCTGGATTTGCAGTTGATCTTGTTGACGCTGCGGGTGATTTTCCAGAAGGAAGCGACGGAGGGCGTGTGAGAGAAAGGGGATTGGTTTGATTGTTCCATATTGCCTGGGGAGGATGGTAGCGGATCGGGAAACGCATGCCATCCCTGTGATTATACTGTGGGGCTATTGCTGTTTGTGGGCAGTGTTTGAGATATTGGCTGTTCCTTGTATTTTCTACAAGCGAACATTGGTCGAGCTTGTGCGGATTTATGGAGTGGCGGTCGCTGCGTTGTCGTTTGCAGCCGTCCTTTTTTTTCGTGAGAAAATGAAAGAGGATTTTGCGTCTTGGAAACAGGGATTTTCAAAAATTCGATTGTCTATGGCAGGATTTTTTGCCGTAATAGATGTCTTTCTGATTTTGGCGCAGGCTGCTTTTGTGTTTTTGTACATGCATGAGGACGCCGACGATTCGGAATATGTGGTGATGGCAAATGACGCATGGGAACGCGGGGGTATGCTCATTACAAACCCCTATACGGGATTCAAGTGGGAGAATGCGACGCTGAAAAGAATGATCAGTCCTTTTTCGTTTTGGATAGCGGCTGTCTCGAAGATCACAGGGATTTCACCGGCCAGGTTGTCCCATGCATGGATTCCGGCCTTGATGGTGTTGCTGGGCTATGTCGCTGTTTTTGTCGCATTACAATTGATTTTGAGCCGTAGTTGGGAGAAGAAGGAAGAGGGTTATAGATGGTTGACACAGGAAACAACCAAGAATCTTGCCCCGTGGCTGGCGATTTTTTTCTTTAGCTTGTTGGTAATATTTGGCGGCACAACGACCAGATCCTATGGGAGCATGCTCCTCTTGCGCGCCTGGCAGGGGAAGGCGGTGTTTTGCGCAGTATTATTACCATTGATTCTTTCAGAAATGATCTTGTGGGGCGAGAGGCTGATGGGGCAGGAACAGGATTCATGGATTGCGGCGTTGATCCGTTTTTTGATCCTGTGTTTGGCTTCGCTCCTTGCGACGGGGATGAGTATTCCTATGATACCGCTTTTGGCAGGAGCTTTTGGGGTGGTTTATGGATGTGAATGGATTTTACGCAGATTTCGTTGACGCGGTGGAACACGCTGCTGGTGATGGACCCATATTGATTTTGTGGATTCTTTCTATATTATATATGTGGATTTTCATGCCGCAGGTTCGGCGGCTGCTTGTAGTGGTGGTGGTTGTTGTGCTTGCGTTGGCGAATCCAATTTCGGGAGGTCTGGCGATGTATGTGGTAGAGGATCCGCAGCCTTTTTCGAGGTTTATCTGGCTGATGTTTCCGGAGATACTGGCTGCGGTAGCTGCGTGTGACTTATGCTTGCGAGTCAGCCGGATCTGGTTGAGGATCCCGATATTGGCGGCCTGCGCCGCGCTGATCATTTGGACTGGAAGGCTGCTCCCGTCGCGGGAGTTTTTCCAAAAGCCGCAGAATGAATATCAGATTTCGGAGGACGCGCTGGAGGTCGGAGATTATCTTCTGAAAAAACAGGAGCATGAGAATGCGGTGGAGCATCTTTATGCGAACCGAAAGGCGCAGCGGTCGCCGCATACCCGGGCTATTGTGGCGGAGGAGCTTTGTTATGATATTCGGCAGGCGAGATCTGGCGTGCATTTGTATTATGGAAGGCACGGGATACGCCTCAAAAATCGGATCGAGAGCCGTCTGATCGCATCGAGTGACGAAGAAGCGACGAGGGCTTATTTTGATAGAATTTTGGCGGCTCATGTTTCGGCGATTGTTTTGCGGACAGATGAGGGCGTTGAGGCGGTGATGGAGCATTTTGGGTGGATACCGGAGGCACAGGTCGGGACTTATACGGTGTATGTGCCGGAGTAGGAGGCTGGATTTATGAGGACAGGCACACCATTTTTTGCGAATTAACGTAATGAAGATTTGTAAGGCTCTTGCGAGCTGTTGTGTCAGATGGTAGAATAGAGAAAATTAATTTGACGGAGGGTAATACGGTTTTGGATTCACTCGTCTCTACAGAATATCGTGCGAAATACGATGCGGCCGCAAAAGAGTTGCTTGTGGAAAAATATTCCACAGCAATCCTTCGACATACCAGCTTATGACAGGCGTTGTGATTCGATTGGGGGATGCGGACAAGACTGATAATAAATTATTGAGAATTCTTGGGACGATATTGTCAAATGAAAAGAGTGTAAAAGACAAAATCGATGTTTTGAAGGAATATGATGTTCCAATGACGCAGACAGTTTACAAGATAGTTGAATCTGATTGAGACAAAGATCAACTATTGATGGATTCGCTGTGTATTCTTTGATATTCTAAAGTGTAACTACTAAACGTCCACCTGTTTCATCAAGAAATCTTGACATAGCTCGCTCTCTGGATTAGTTTTCGCGCCGCTATGCTTGCGATTTCTCTCTGTGCAGATGAACGTTTATTTTGTGTTATCTACACAAGTTACTTTCGAACAGTTCCTTGGCTTTGAAATAGGCGTATGGTACTACATTCTTGATCATTGAGTTTGATCTCCAGAAAAAATAAAAAAAGCATCTCAAAGACTAAAGTTGAAAGATGTTTATACCGATAAATGTAACAGGGTAGGTTTGGCTTGATCATAGCTAGTTTGTATAGAGAAGAGGAAAAAGGAAGATTCCCGTCAAGATGAATGTATTTTGATGGGTTTTTTACCCGTTTTTTGTGCATATTTGAACGAAATATATATTAAGGAAACGCTGATTAAAGCGTTTCCTTTGTGCCAAATCGCAGCACGAAATGCATTCCTATGCGATTTGTGTGTCCTATTGGACTAACTTCGTGTCGCAGGTCTTTGAGGAAATATGATTAAATCAGTGCTTCCTTAACAGGGGAAGTTGGTTCGCTTGTGTGGCAATGGGCAGGGATTATCCCAAAAGCGATGAAGGAGTAGGGATCGAATGGGACAAGGGGAAGAGAGTACAAGCAAGGTGATGACGGCTGCCCAGGAGTATGATTCTATATTTTGGACGGGAGCGAACGCTTTGCGGGCTTTCATCCCGGCATTAGTCAATGAGGCCTTTGGGGAGAAATTCACGAAGAAGGCAAAGATTACATTTCTATCAAATAAAAAAGTAGTGGAGACGTTGGATGGCTCACCGGTGAGGAGGGAAGTGGACTCACTTTTTCGCGTGTCGGAGATGTTTGAAGCGCTGGTTGAAAGAGATTATCATTTTGAATGCGAGATAAGGGGGCGGAGGACGATCGCCCTGCGCATTGTGGAATACGCTTCCGGGTATGCATTTGAGAACGTATCGCTTTTGGAGGACGGAGCTTGCTTGAAGATCCCCTACTCTGCGGTCATCTTCCTTCGGTCGGAGTCGGCGGATATCAAGAAGCTGACGATCCGGGTGGAATATCCGGGAGGAGAAGTGAGCTACAAGGTTCCTGTTATACGGATCAAAGATTATTCGCTGGACGAGCTTTTCGAGAAGAGGTTGCTTGTTTTGGTGCCGTTCTATTTTTTCTCATTCTCAGAAAGGGAATTTTCGGAAATGGATCGAAACGAGGAACGGATCAAAGAGATCGAAAGAATGGTGAGCGAGATAAATGATCGGCTTATGCAGTTGGTGGAAGCAGGGGAGATAGATCTTAGTCAGAAAGCGAATATCATGAGGTATTCTAAGCGGGTTTTGAAGAAGCTGGCGGGGAAGTATCGAAATATCACGAAGGAGGTTGATCGGATCATGGGAGGATATATATTCAAGACGGACGTGGATATAGCGTATGAAGAGGGAGAAATAAAGGGAAGAGAAGAGGGGGAAATAAAGGGAAGAAAAGAGGGGGAAATAAAGGGAAGAAAAGAGGGGGCGGATGAGATTACTAATTTGATGGGATTTCTATTAAGAAACGGACGAAATGAAGATGCACTTAGAGCGACAACGGACGAGGAATATCGGACGGAAATGTTGAAGGAATATGAGGAATTGGCAGTGCAAGGATGATCTGGAGGTTGATCGGATCATGGGAGGATATATATTCAAGACGGACGTGGACGAGGGGATAGAGAAGGGGATGGAGAAGGGAATAAAGAAGGGAATAAAGA